>CALMQC010000026.1 GCA_937871895.1 uncultured Roseateles sp.
GCATCCCGAGCGAGCGCGCCTATGTGGAGCGCTACTGCGAACGCACCGGCCGCGCGAATGTGGGCGCCGTGCTGCAGGACTGGAACTTCTACCTGGCCTACAACCTGTTCCGCATCGCGGCCATCGTGCAGGGCATTGCCAAGCGGGTCGAGGCTGGCACGGCGTCCAGCAGCCAGGCGCGCGAGGCCGCCGCTTCAGCGCGGCCCTTGGCCGACTTGGCCTGGCAGTTCGCGCAGCAGGCCTGAGTAGGGCCTAGCTCGGCCGCGTGGACTGGAAGGTCGAGGCCATGGTGGTTGGCCAGTTCATGGCCTCACCAATGCGGCCCTGGATGCGATGCGCCTCGCGCGCCGCTGTCTCCAGCAGGCGCACCAGGGCCTGCACGCGCTCCAGCTCGGGCTCGGGCATGGCGACCCGCAGGTAGAGATTGCCGCGCAGGCACATCAGCAGGAAGGGCACGCCCTCAGGCAGCGCCTCCTTCAGCACGCGCTGCAGGGTGTCGCCAAACTCGCCCTCGACCCAGGCGGCCAGCAGGTCCTTGTGCACGCCGATGAAGCCCAGGCGCTCGCGCAGCTCGCGGCCTTCCGGCGGCGCGAACTTCGCGAACATCACCAGCCAGCGCATTTCCTCAGGCGTCTCGGTGTCGAGCCGGGTCTGCAGCGTGTCGGTGTAGGCCTCGAAGACCGCCGCCTCCAGCTTGTCCATCAGCGTGCGGCAGACCACCATCATCTGCAACTCGGGGCTCAGGCCCATTTCAAGTCGCATGCGCAGCTCATTGCCCTCGATGTAGTCGCGCTGCGACGGGCCCCATTCGATCCGCAAGGGGCCGGGCTTGGCGCCGGGCTGGTCGATGTAAAAGCCGATGCCCTCGGGGTGCAGTTGGAACTCGGCGCGCCGCGACTCGGCCCATTCTTGCAGCCCACGCCAGCGCGACGCATTGGCACGCTGCACCAGCCAGGTTTTGACTTGCTTTACGACCATGAGATCGGAGAATCCTTGAACCGCCGACGACGGACCCGCATGGAGGGCGCGATGCTTGAAGTCTACTCATGGCCCACGCCCAACGGGCACAAGATCCACATCATGCTGGAGGAATGTGGCCTGCCCTACCGCATCCACCCCATCGACATCGGCTCGGGTGCGCAATTCGACCCGGATTTCCTGGCCATCAGCCCGAACAACAAGATCCCCGCGTTGCGCGACGCTGACGGCCCGGATGGCGAGCCGATCAGCCTCTTTGAGTCCGGCGCCATCTTGCTCTACCTGGCCAGCAAGACGGGCTTTGGCCTGCCCGCGAGCACGCGCAGCAAGTACGAGGTGCTGCAGTGGCTGATGTTCCAGATGGGCGGCGTGGGCCCGATGCTCGGGCAGGCGCATCACTTTCGGCTTTACGCGCCCGAGAAACTGCCCTACGCCATTGACCGCTATACCAACGAGGCCAAGCGCCTCTACGGCGTCATCAACAAGCGCCTGGCTCGCAGCACCTATCTGGGCGGCCCGGCCTACAGCATTGCCGACATCGCCACCTTCCCCTGGCTGCGTTCCTGGAAGAACCAGGGTGTGGAGATGAACGATTACCCGCACCTCAAGGGCTGGTTCGACGAGATCGCCAAGCGCCCCGCCGTGCGGCGCGGCCTGGCCGCGTTTGAAGACAAGCCCCGCGCGCCGCTGACCGATGCGGCGCGTGAGGTGATGTTCGGTGCGCGCCAGCTGGCGCAGCGCTGAAGACTCAGAACTGCGGCAGTGCGAGGCCCTGCGCCTGTTGCCAGGCCGTGCGGGCCTGCTCGGCGTGCCGCTGGCTGGCGGCCTGATCACCGCGCGCAGCCGCCAACTGCGCCAGGCCCTGGTGGCTCCAGGCGCTGGGCCCATTGAGGCGCAAGGCTTCTGCCATTTCCTTGCTGGCATCGTCCAACCTGCCGGCGTCCAGCAAGGCACCTGCCAAGCTCAGGCGGGCGCCGCCGCCCAGCATCGGCGGGTCGGTGCCGAGCTCGTCGTCCAGATCAGCGGCCTTGCGCAGTTGCGTTGCTGCGTCGTCAAAACGGCGCTCGGCCCGCGCGAGGCTGCCCGTGAGCAGCGCTTCGCTCATGTTCACAAGCTTGACGGGTGTGTCCTCACCCCACATGCGTGCCTGCTGCACGGCCGGTAGCCCACGCAGGCGCGCCAACTCCGTGGCCTCAGCCTTGGCCTGCGCCAGCTGGCCGGTGTGCAGCAAGGCCATGCCGCGCGCAAAGGCCACGTAGGCGCGCAGCACGCCCAGGCCTTCGGTCGGCAGGGGTTCGGCCAACACGTCCTGCCAGCGCTCCAGCCGCACCAGGGTCGCCAGCGGCAACATCAAGGTGTACTCGCCGGCCGCATCGCCGAGCCGGCCGTAGCGCTTGGCCATGTCCCGCGCTGTTTGCAGCGACAAGTCCAGCCGCCCTTCCATCAAAGCCGCGTACCAGAGGAAGTGCAGGTGGTGCCGGTCCCACCAGCCACCGCCCTTCACGCCCTGTGCGTTCAGCACCGCGTCAAAGCGCTTCTGCACCTCCAACGCCTGCTCGTTCGCGCGGCTGCCATCGGCAAAGCGGCCGATGTTCTTGTAGATGTGGCTGCCCATGTGCACCAGATGTGGCGCTTCGGGCGCCGCCGTGCCAAGCGCGTCGGCCGCGGCCTCAGCCTGCTGCGGGCGCGGCGAATGCTCGGCCACGTGCACGTAGAAATGCAGCGCGCCGGTGTGTGCCGGGTACTGCTGGGTGATCAGGGCGAGGCGCTCGATCACGTCGCCTATGCGGCCATTCGGCGCACCTGTCTTGGGGTCCCACCATTCCCAGGACATGGTGTTCATGACCGCATCGGCGTACAGCGTCACCACGTCCGGGTGGGCCGGGAAGCGTTGCACCAGGTCGCTCATGGCTGCGGCGTAAGCCAGCTCCTTGGGGTCCACCTTTTTGGTCTGGCCACGCGCGCTGCACAGCGCGCTGCCCATGGCTTCGTAGCGCTGCTGGGTTTGCTCGTCCGCTCGCCCGAAGCGCAGCGCCAGCGCGTCGATCAATCCGCGCTCCAGCGGTGTCACGCCGGCCGCCGCTGCCTGAGCTTGGGCCAAGTAACGCCGGATCTGACGCTGCGGCCCGCGGTCGGGGTTGTTGATGTTGGGCCCCAGCGCATAGGCCACGCCCCAGGCGCACATCGCGCAGCTCGGGTCACGCGCCAAGGCCGCGCGGAAGACACGCACCGCCTCGCCATGCTCGAAGGCATAGCTGAGCTGCAAGCCTTGGGCAAACCAGGCGCGGGCCTGAGCGTCCTTGGCCGTGACGACGAAAGTAGAAGCCCCCAAGCCCACCATCGGCGTGATGTGGGCCGCCGCCGGCTCCTCTTCGCGTGTCGTCACGCACGCGGCGAGGAGTGCGGCGCCGGCGCACAGGCTCAGCAGGGTTCGAAGTTTGGCCATGCCGCGCTCCCCGTAGGTCTCAGGTGAGTAAGCGCAGCATAGTCGTCAGTGCTGCTCGCGAGTGACGGCGCTCGCCATCACTCCCACTCTATTGTCAACAGCCGGGCACCTCTCATAGGTAGATCTCGGTCTTCGAGGCCGTTCCGGAAGGTCGATACCGACAAAACTACCGTCGCGGTTCCCACCGGAACTGGCGCCCCGTTTCGCCGATCTTGTCCCGTCGAGCCACCCTCGCCTCTCGCCACGGAGCTCTTGGGCTCAAGCGGGACCAACTTGACGGTATCCGGTGGCAAGTCGCTGGGGTCAATGACGGTATTCCTGGAGTCGGTGACGGTATTGCATCCTCTGGACGCCCCGCCCGGCCTTCGACCTCGTCCGGGAGTATGACTCACCTCTCAAACGGGGCGGACCATTGACGGTACCAACAGCCGCCGCCGGCCGGTCCCGTCGGTTTCAGCGGGCCGTGTGACGGTATGCGGGGCGGCCGTTCTCGGAGGGCCCTGCGCAGCTCAAGACCTTAGCGAACGGCGGAGATCGCCCCTCTCTGCTGCCGTTCGCGGTTCCGCGAACAGGCCTGGCAGTCCAGACTTGGCCGCGAGCAGCGCAGGATGCTCGCCTGTGGCCTTCCACGTCAGGCCGCAGGCAGCCACCAGCAGCGAGCGCACCGGGGCGATGGCGGCGATCAGCTGCCGACGGATGCCCGAGGCCCGGCTCGGTGAGCGTTGAGCACGCTTGGCCGCAATGAGTTCGAGCAGCCGCGTGCGCAGTTCGGCTGCCCGGTCTTCGTCCTGGGCCAGCTCAGCCAACTCTTGCAGCAGCAGCTGGTACTGCCGCGACCAGTCGATGGCCAACACTGCGTCGTCGGCGCATTGGCGCCAGAGATCGGCGGCGCGGCGCTGGAACATGAGGATGAACTGGTCGGTGGCCGTCAGCAGGCAGTAGCGCAGGAAGCAGGCCATTTCGACGGTCCGTGCCCGCTCCTTGATGCGCTCGCTGATCGACGGTGGCCGTGTGGCCATGCGCCGGGCGTAGCGGCGCACGAGCGCATCGTTGAGCTCGCCCAGGTATCGATCCAGGCCCAGGCCGTTGAGGAAGGTGATGCGCTCGAGCACTTCGGCGATCTGGCGCGTGGAGTGCTTGGCCGGCGCGCTCCACAGCCAGCTCTGGCAGTGCTGGCCGTCCGGCCGGGTGGCAGCCACAGCAGCGGCCCACTGCTTCAAGGCAGTGGCCGACACCGTGGCCCGGATGAACGCGGCCGTGGCGGCCTCGAGGTCGACCAGTGCGGCCGCCACCAGCGCCCGGATGGCGCGCTCGTGCACGATGATCAGCCTGTGCTCGTACAACCAGTGCCGGGCCCGCAGCAGCAGCCGCTCGCGGTCGGCGGTGTGGGCCACCTCGTCGCGCAAAATGCGCACCAGTGCGCGGCGCCGGTGTTCGCTCATCCAGGCAAAGCCCAGGACCTCGCAGGCCTGCTGCTGGTGATCGAACAAGGTCCGGCCGCGCGAATACAACGCCCGCAGCGATGCCAGATCGGGCGTGGCGATGTCCAGCGTCTGGCCCAGGTGCCGCAGCAAAGCCACCGGCACGGCGCGAACGCTGTTCAAAGGCCGCCCGCTCATGCGCACGAAACCGATGTGCAGCGCCAGGCCCAGCTTGTGGTGGTCACCCCTGCGCCGTTCGATCAGCTCCCGCTCGGCGAGGCTGAAGGTGAAGAAGGCCTGCAGCTCGAACGGGCTGAACTCACGCGGCAGCTCACGCAGGCCCAGGTACGGTGGGTGCCAGCCCTGCATCGCCGCCGCTCCCCACGAGTCGAAAGGCAACCAAAGATACGCCCAGCTGAACCGAACAGCAAACGCCGCGAAATCAATGACTTACCGCTGAGCACCCGCGCAGTTGCTGGCGATCCGAACCGTCACTTTTTGCACCGAAGTCAAGGGGACCCCGCATCGGTCGGCCGGGCTCGATCAGGATGTGCCGGATGCCGTGGCCCTGCGCTCAGCCGATGAACGCTCGGCTGGTGAACTCCGGGCCGTTGTCGGGGCGCACGGATCGGCCACGGTCAGGCACTTCAAGCGCCGGCCGCTGCCGGCCCATTGATTGCGGAGCCCCGCATGAGATTCTCAAAGACTACCCGATTGAGATGCCATGTCGTCTACGTCATAACTCGGTCGCGATTCAGCCCGTCATTCCTGGCGTCGTTCTCAGTAGACACCCTGGGCGCGCATCGCGTCGGCCACCTTCACGAATCCAGCGATGTTGGCGCCATCGACGTAGTTGATCGAACCGTCAGAGCGCGTGCCGTGGCGAACGCAGTTGTTGTGGATGTCCTTCATGATGGCGTGCAACCGCTCGTCGACCTCGCCGGCGGACCATGACAGACGCAGTGCGTTCTGCGACATCTCCAGCCCCGAAGTGGCCACGCCGCCTGCGTTGCTGGCCTTGCCAGGTGCGTACAACGTGCGGGCCTTCAGGAAGACATCCACGGCTTGCAGCGTGCAGGGCATGTTGGCGCCTTCGGCCACACAGAACGCGCCGTTGGCCACCAGGGTGGCCGCGTCGAGTTCGTCGAGCTCGTTCTGCGTTGCGCAGGGCAGCGCGATGTCGGTGGGCACGTGCCAGGGCCGCTTGCCGGCCTCGAAGTGCAGGCCGAACTGAGCCGCAAACGCCGACAGGCGTCCGCGCTTGACGTTCTTCAGCTGCATCAGCGCCTGGAGCTTCTCGGTGTCGATGCCATCACGGTCGACGACGGTGCCATCGGAATCGGAGAAGGTAATCACGCGCGCGCCCAGCTCGATGGCCTTCTCGGCAGCGTACTGCGCCACGTTGCCCGACCCCGAGATCGAGACCCGCAGGCCGTCGAAGTTGCGATGGGCGCGGCGCAGCATCTCCTGCGCGAAATACACCGTGCCATAGCCGGTAGCCTCGGGTCGCATCAGGCTGCCCCCGAACGCGATGCCCTTGCCGGTGAACACGCCGCCGGTGTCGTTCGACAGCTTTTTCATCGCACCGGCCATGAAGCCCACCTCGCGTGCACCGACGCCGATGTCGCCCGCGGGCACATCGGTGTTGGGGCCCAGGTGGCGGTAAAGCTCGCTCATCAACGCCTGGCAGAAGCGCATCACTTCGGCGTCGCTCTTGCCCTTGGGGTCAAAGTCGGAACCACCCTTGGCGCCACCCATCGGCAGCGTGGTCAGCGAGTTCTTCAGCGTCTGCTCGAACGCGAGGAACTTCAGGATCGACAGTGTCACCGATGGATGAAACCGCATGCCGCCCTTGTAGGGGCCGATGGCCGAGCTGTGCTGGATGCGGAAGGCGCGGTTCACCTGGGTCTGGCCCCGGTCGTCGAGCCAGGCCACGCGGAACTGGATCACCCGTTCGGGCTCGACGAGGCGCTCGAGCAGGGCGTACTCGCCGTACTGCGGGTGGGTTTCGATGAATGGCCACAAGCTGACCATCACTTCCCGGACGGCTTGCAAAAACTCGGGCTGGTGAGGGTCCCGCCGCGCCACTGCGGCCAGGAAGTCGTCGAGATGGGCGAATTTCAAAGCGTTCTTCTCCGGTCGAAAGGAATGGGCGCGCGCCCATTTGTCGGGCGCTGCACACCAACCGCGTGCCCTCTGAGATTTTAGGGGACCCGGCATGCACCATCCTGCCCTGACCTTGTGGCACTGCGCAGGTGCAGTGAAGCGATTTGCCGTCGGTGCATGCCAATGCCCTAGCTAGCCCCGGAGCTTGCGGAAACACCCATGACAAAGTGCTGGTTGGATGACCCAGCCACGAGGGAGATCTCGTCTTGAGCGGGCCTCTGATGAAACGGGCTGCAGGTCCCGCTGAGTTCGCCAAGCCGGTGCTTCACCTGTGCCCGCCCATGGTGGCGTTCGCGACCGGGCAAACGTTCATCTTGGACGGTGGCCAGACGGCGCATTGAGAGCGTCTAGGAATTCGTTCAAGCCGACGCCGCTTCGCGGCACGGCTCCTGCACGCTCTGCCTGAACCAGTGCTGACCCCGCTCGTCTGAGGCCGCCGGAGGCGCGACGATGGCGAGCCTGAAGCAACTCGAATCAGGCAAGCGCCTCCGCAATCGTTCCCACCGACTTGAGCGCCGCCTCGAAGTACCCGCTATCAAAATGGCCGAAATCCACCCGCACATGGTGCCGATATCGATGGTCTGCTGAAAACAAGTGCCCGGCTACAGCATGGAGGCCGCACGTGCCGTCTCGCGGGCGTTGTACTTCCGGGCGGGCGCATTCGAGCCCCGGCCGTAACAGAGCGCCGAGTGGAACCGTGGCAAATACCTGACGCAGGGCCTGGGTCACTGCACCGCCTGTCACTTTGGCCGCAACATCCTTGGCGGCACGGGCCTGAACGCGGAGTGCGCAGGTGGCCTCATGCCGGACGCGACCTGGTACGCCCCTTCGCTGGCATCCGCGCAGGAAGCAGGGACTCAGCACTGGCCTCGTATCGATGTCGTCAAGCTCCTCAAGAACGGCGTGTCAGAGCATGCATCCGTCTCCGGCCCGATGCCCGAGGTGGTATTCAGTAGCACGCAGGATCTCACCCATGAGGACCTCGACATGCGCTGGGAGTCAGATAAGGGCTAGCAGTTGAGGCATTCGCTGGCGGGTTCGCGCATTCGTGATCCCACTGAACCTGCATCGGTTCGGCGCAGCGCCAGAAAGGAGCAGACCCCTTACGGGGCTACCCGGCAATCGGTGGCATGGCCCAGGTCTCGAGCGTGATCGCGATCGCGGATGCTGACACGGCAGCCACGGCTCGTGACCGTCACCCGGCCACCTGCCTTCGCAGGCCGTGTCACGTGTACAACCCTCCACGCGAATGTGGTGGAAGACACGCGAGTCCAGCTTCTGGAATACTGACTCGATCAACTGCTGGAGGCTGGCCCTATGAACCCACTACGTGCCATCATCGCAGCGACCGACTTTTCTGCGTCGGCGAGGCACGCGGCACAACGGGCTGCTCTGCTGGCCCAGGCGAGCGGCGGGGCGCTGACGCTGACGCACACCGTCGGCGGCTCGGCGCTTGAGGATCTGCGCCGTTGGCTGGCCGACGACAATCAATCCTGCAGTGTTATCGAGGCCGATGCGCGCCAACGCCTGCAGGAACTGGCGGCCGAGCTGGGTCGGTCCCACGGCGTCAACGTCGACACGCACCTGAGCATCGGCAACCCCGTAGAGCAGGTCGTCCGGCATGCCGACGACGTCGATGCGGGACTTCTCGTGACCGGGACCCGCGGCGCCGGGTTCTTCCGTGGTGTGGTGTTCGGATCGACCGCCGAACGCATCGCCAAGCGATCGTCACGGCCGGTGCTCATGGTGCGTCAGTTGCCCCACGAGCCCTATCGCCGAATCCTGGTGCCGGTGGACTTCTCCGAGTGGAGCCACAGCGCGATCGAGCTGGCCCGGCAGATCGCGCCCGAGGCCTCGCTGGTCCTGATGCATGCCGTCGAGCTGCCGTTCGAGGGCAAGATGCGCACGGCCGGCGTGGCCGAAGACACCGTGATGCGTTACCGGGACACCGCGCGGCGCGAGGCACAGCAGCGTCTGCGCGGGCTTGCGGTCGACGCGGGGCTGGACACGGAACGTGTGCGCCTGAGCACCCCCTGCGGTGCAGACCCATGGATGTTGATCGTGCAGGAGGAGCAGGAGCAGGACTGCGACCTCGTCGTCATCGGCCGCCAGGGTCGCCACGCGCTCGACGAGTTCCTGCTGGGCAGCACGACGCGGATGGTCGTGGCCGACGGCGCAGCCGACGTGCTGATCTCGAGCCGGCAAACCCGCTGATCTGGGCCGCTGGCCCGGGTCGCCGCGGGGGTCGCACGTAGACTCGAGAGCGATGTCGCTCCTCTTCCTTTTCTCACTGCCTTTCATCGGCAGCGCGATCGCCGTGCTGTTGCCCACCAACGCCCGCAACCTGGTGTCGTTGTGGGCGGCAGCCGTTGCGCTGGTGGTCGGCGTGCGACTGGCGGTGCTGTACCCAGACATCCGTGCCGGCACCGTGGTGATGGAGCGCCTGGCCTGGATGCCCAGCCTGGGCATCGACGTGGTCGTCCGACTCGACGGCTTCGCGTGGATGTTCGCGATGCTGGTCAGCGGCATGGGCCTGCTGGTCACCATCTACGCACGCTACTACCTGTCGGCCGACGACCCGGCTGCGCGCTTCTATTCACTGCTGCTGGGTTTCATGGGCGCGATGCTCGGCGTCGTCGTCTCGGGCAACCTGGTGCAGCTGGTCGTGTTCTGGGAACTGACCAGCGTGTTCTCGTTCCTGCTCATCGGCTATTGGACGCACCGGAAGGACGCGCGGCGCGGCGCACGCATGGCCTTCACCGTCACGGCCAGCGGCGGGCTGGCACTGCTGGCGGGCGTGCTCGTGCTTGGTCACATCGTCGGCAGCCACGAACTCGACTCCGTGCTTCGGTCCGGCGACCTGGTGCGCGCCCACCCGCTCTATCCCCTGGCGCTCGGCCTGGTGCTGCTGGGCGCGCTGACCAAGAGTGCACAGTTCCCCTTCCACTTCTGGCTGCCGCACGCGATGGCTGCGCCCACGCCAGTCTCGGCCTACCTGCACTCGGCCACGATGGTGAAGGCCGGCGTCTTCCTGCTGGCGCGGCTGTGGCCGGTGCTCTCGGGCACCGAGGAATGGTTCTGGATCGTCGGCGGCGCCGGCCTGGCCACGCTGCTGCTGGGCAGCTACGTGGCGATGTTCCAGAACGACCTGAAAGGCCTGCTGGCTTACTCGACGATCAGCCACCTCGGCTTGATCACGCTGCTGCTGGGGCTGAACAGTCCACTGGCCGCGGTCGCGGCGGTCTTCCACATGATGAACCACGCCACCTTCAAGGCGTCGCTCTTCATGGCCGTGGGCATCATCGACCACGAGAGCGGCACGCGCGACATGCGCCGGCTCGACGGCCTGTTCCGCTTCATGCCGATCACCGGCACGCTGGCCATCGTGGCCTGTGCGGCGATGGCCGGGGTGCCGCTGCTCAACGGCTTCCTCTCGAAGGAGATGTTCTTCGCCGAGACCGTCTTCGTCAGCGCACACCCGGCCATCGAACACGGCCTGCCCGCAGCAGCTACGCTGGCGGGCGTGTTCGCGGTGGTCTACTCGCTGCGCTTCGGCCACGATGTCTTCTTCGGTCCGCCGCCCACCGATTGCCCGCGCCAGCCGCACGAGCCGGTGCACTGGATGCGCGTTCCCGTGGAACTGCTGGTGCTGGCTTGCGTGGTCGTCGGCACACTGCCGGCCTGGACCATCGGACCTGTGCTCGCGCTGGCCGCGCAGCCAGTGGTCGGCGGCACGCTACCAGCGTACAGCCTGGCGGTCTGGCACGGCTTCAACACGCCGCTGGTGATGAGCCTGATCGCCACCGCTGGTGGCGTGCTGGTCTACCTGCGCTTCGCCGACCGCTTCAAGCAGCGCCGCGGGCGCGGCGCCCCGCTGCTGCAGGGCCTGGACGGCAAGCGGCTGTTCGAGAACATCCTGGCCCGCATGTCCGATGCCGCGCGGCGGCTGGTGCGCTGGCTGGGCACGCGGCGGCTTCAGCCGCAGCTGTTCGCGATGCTGCTCATCGCCGGCTTGGCGGGGCTGGGATCGGCGCTGATCGTGCCGCTGACCTGGGGCGACCGCGCCCGCGTCCCGGTCACGCCCGAGTTCGTGCTGCTGTGGGTCATCGCCGGCGCTTGCGCCATCGGCGCTGCCAACCAGGCCAAGTTCCACCGCCTGGCGGCGCTGGCCATGCTCAGCGTCGTCGGCCTGGCGCTGTGCATCACGTTCGCGTGGTTCTCGGCGCCGGACCTGGCGCTGACGCAGCTGGCCGTGGAGGTCGTCACCCTCGTGCTGTTCCTGCTGGGGCTGCGCTGGATGCCCAAGCGCGTCGAGCAGGACGATCCGCGCACGCGCGCACGCGCCTGGTGGCGTCGACGCCGCGACCTGATGCTGGCGGTGGCCATCGGCGTTGGCCTGTCGGCGCTGTCGTATGCGCTGCTGACGCGGCAGGCGCCGCTGTCGATTTCGCCCTTCTTCATTGCGAAGGCCTTGCCGGAGGGCGGCGGCACGAACGTCGTCAACGTGATGCTGGTCGACTTCCGCGGCTTCGACACGCTGGGCGAGATCACCGTGCTGGGCATCGTCGGCCTGACGGTGTACGCGCTGCTGCGGCGCTTCCGACCGGCGCGGGAGACGGTCGAAGCGACGGGCCAGCAGCAGGTCTCCGCCGACACCGCCGGCGCCGACCTGATCGACCGCGACGGCGACGGCGACGATCACCTGCCGCCCTACCTGGAGGTGCCCGCCGTGCTGGTGCGGCTGCTGCTGCCGGTGGCGGGCCTGTTCGCCTTCCACCTCTTCATGCGCGGCCACAACGAACCGGGCGGCGGATTCGTCGCCGGTCTGGTGGTGGCCATCGCCTTCATCACGCAATACATGGTCAGCGGGACGCGTTGGGTCGAGGAACGCATGCACCTGCTTCCCACGCGCTGGATCGCGACCGGCCTGCTGATCGCGCTGGCCACCGGGCTGGGCTCGCTGGCGCTGAGCCACCCCTTCCTGACCACGCACACCGCCCACGTCACCTGGCCGCTGGTGGGCCAGGTGCACCTGCCCACCGCGGCGATCTTCGACCTGGGCGTGCTCGCGGTGGTGGTGGGCTCGACCCTGCTGCTGCTGACCGCCATCGCCCACCAGTCGCTGCGCGCGCGCCGCCGGCAAGGCCTGCCACCCGCCGGAGTGAGGGAAGGCTGATGGAGGTCGTGATCTCGATCGCGATCGGCGTGATGGCCAGTGCCGGCGTGTGGCTGGTGCTGCGGCCGCGGACCTTCCAGGTGCTGATCGGTCTGACACTGCTGTCGTACGCGGTCAACCTGTTCATCTTCAGCGTCGGCAGCCTGGCGATCGGACGCGAACCCATCGTCAGGGCGGGCGTGGCGGCCGACCTCGTCAACTACAGCGACCCGCTGCCGCAGTCGCTGGTGTTGACCGCCATCGTCATCGGCTTCGCGACGACGGCGTTGTTCCTGGTCGTGTTGCTGGCGCTGCGCGGCCTGTCCGGTGGCGACCACGTGGACGGGCAGGAGGAACGTCCATGACGGCAGCGGTGAACCACCTGCTGGTGGCGCCCGTCCTGCTGCCGCTGGCCACCGCTGCGCTGATGCTGCTGCTGGGCGAGGGCCGGCGCCGCCTCAAGGCCATCGCCAACGTGCTGTCGACCACCCTGGGCCTGGCGCTGGCCGTGAGCCTGCTGGTGGGCGTGGCGCAGCGTGAGGCGCCGGCGGCGTTCGGTGTCTATCTGCCGGGCAACTGGCCGGTCCCCTTCGGCATCGTGCTGGTGGCCGACCGGCTGTCTGCGCTGCTGGCGGTGCTGACCGGCTGCGTCGGCCTGGCGTCGCTGCTCTACGCGCTGGCGCGCTGGCAGCACGCGGGCGTCTACTTCCACGTGCTGTTCCAGCTGCAACTGATGGGCCTGTACGGCGCCTTCCTGACCGCCGACCTGTTCAACCTGTTCGTCTTCTTCGAGGTGCTGCTGGCGGCCAGCTACGGCCTGCTGCTGCACGGCGGTGGCGGCGAGCGGGTGCGCGCGGGGCTGCACTACATCGCCATCAACCTGGTCGCGTCGCTGCTGTTCCTGATCGGCGTGGCGGTGCTGTACGGCGTCACCGGCACGCTGAACATGGCCGATATCGCACAGAAGCTGCCCGCGGTGCCGGCCAGCGACCGCGGCCTGCTGCACGCCGGGGCGGCGATCCTGGCGAGCGCCTTCCTGGCGAAGGCCGGGCTGTGGCCGCTGAACTTCTGGCTGCCGCCGGCTTATGCCGCTGCCAGCGCACCGGCCGCTGCGGTGTTTGCCGTCCTGACCAAGGTCGGCGTCTATGCGGTGCTGCGGCTGTGGACGCTGTGCTTTCCGGCGGAAGCGGGTGAATCGGCGGGCTTCGGGGGCGACGTGCTGGTCTGGGGTGGCCTCGCCACGCTGGCCTTCGGCTCGGTCGGCATGCTGGCGTCGCAGCAGTTGGCGCGGCTGGCCGGCTACTCCGTGATCGCCTCCTCCGGCACGCTGATCGCCGCGATCGGCTTCGACGCCCCGGCGCTCAGTGGTGGCGCGCTCTTCTACCTGGCCAGTTCCACCCTGGCCGGCTGCGCGTTGTTTCTGCTGGTCGAGTTGCTGGAACGGACGCGCCAGGTCGAGGTCGGCCCGCCGCAGCTGGATGACGGCAACGACGCGCTGCCCGCATTCCTGGACGCCGAGCCCCCGGCCGGCATCAACCTCGACGACAACGAGGAGGCCCTCATCGGCCGCGCCATCCCGGCCGCATTGGCGTTCTTGGGCGTGGCCTTCACGGTCTGCGCGCTGGTGACGGCCGGCCTGCCCCCGCTGTCCGGCTTCGTCGCCAAGCTGGCCATGCTGTCGGCGCTGCTGGAGCAGCGGACGCCGCAAGCCTGGACGCTGTTTGCGCTGCTGGTCGTGTCGGGCCTGTTCGGCGCCATCGCGTTGATGCGCGTGGGGATGCGCCACTTCTGGACCGCCCAGGACCGCCCTGCGCCGCGCCTGCGCGTGATCGAGACGCTGCCGATCGCGGTCCTGCTGGCCACCTCGATGACGCTGGTTCTGCAGGCCGAAGCCGGACTCGCGTACACCCGTGCGGCCGCCGATTCCCTGCATACGCCCCGCCTCTACATCGACGCCGTGATGGGTGCGCGCCCGGTCGCACGCAACGCGGGGGCCGCACCATGAAGCGCCTGCTGCCCTCGCCCTGGCTGTCGTTGGGACTGCTTGGCGGCTGGCTGCTGCTCACGCGCAGTTTCAGTCTGGGTCAGGTGCTGCTGGGTGTCTCGGTCGCCGTGGTGATGCCGCTGCTGATGGCGCCATTGCGGCCGCGCCCCGGTCCGCTGAGGCGCTGGAGGGTGCTCGTGCGCCTGATCCTGCGCGTCGGCCGCGACGTGCTCTGGTCGGCCGCGCAGGTGGCTGCCGGCGTCTGGCGCGCGAAGGCGCACCCGCCGCGCGGTGCTTTCGTCGTCGTTCCACTCGAGTTGCGCGACGTGCATGCCCTCGCAGCGCTGACGATGATCACGGCCGTCGTGCCGGGCACGGTCTGGGCGGAACTGGCGCCCGATCGCAGTGCCTTGCTCATCCATGTCTTCGACCTCGACGACGAGGCGGCGTTCATCCAGCACTACAAGGCCGACTACGAACGGCCGCTGAAGGAGATCTTCGAATGAGCGACCTGCTGTCGATGGCGATCACCGCCACGCTGCTCTTGTATACCGTCGCGATGGGTATCGCCCTGGCGCGCCTCTTCCGTGGCCCGAGTGCGCAGGACCGAGTGCTGGCGATGGACTTTATCTACGTCATCGGCATGCTGGTCATGCTGGTGCTGGCCATCCGCTACGACAGCGAGATGTATTTCGAAGGTGCGCTCCTGATGGTGCTGTTCGGATTCGTCGGCTCGGTGGCGATGGCCAAGTTCCTGCTGCGCGGCGAGGTGATCTGATCATGCCCTCGGTCATGCCGCCGTTGAGCGAGATCCTGGTGGCGGTGCTGCTCCTGGGCAGCGGCGGTGTGGTGCTGGTGGCCGCGCTCGGTCTGCGGCGGCTGCCCGACTTCTTCCTGCGTATGCACGCGCCGGCCCTGGCCTCCACGCTAGCAGCGTGGATCGTCAGCCTCGCCTCCATCGTCCACTTCAGCGCGCGGGGTGCGAGTCTTGCCTTGCACGTCTGGCTGATCATCATCGTGCTCTCGATCACGGCCCCGATCACCACTATCGTTCTGGCACGCGCCGCTCTGTTCCGGCGACGCCAGGCGGGGGATCCCTTGCCTGCACCGCTGCGGCGGCGAGATTGAGCAGTGGCGGGGCGCAGGACCTCGGGACGGCAGACGAGCGCATGTTGGAAGCGCCGTGGACGACCTTGTCTGCCAACCATCGGCCGACCAGCAGGTGTGCGGTGACCGTCTGAGCGGGTCTGCGGCACAGGTCGTGCGTGCATGCACGATGCGATCGCGGTTGAACGGCCAATCCTCCGCAGCATCTTGTTGACACTGCCATGGGGCAGTCCATTCGGAGTGCTCATTCATTCTTCTGCAATACGCCTACGCCCCAGTGCGACATGCACTCCAAGATTTGCGTGAAGCACCCTGCGGCAATAAACTGTAGCCATGAGTTCTACCCTTTCCCTATCCGCGTTCGGCGGTGCATTCAGCGAGGCGGCATTCTTTGCTGCCGTGTCGCTGTGCACGCCGCAGTTGCGTGCCGGGATGGGGACTCACACCCGTCAGCCGGCCGCACATCCTTAGGCCCGGCGATCACCACCACACCATTTGCGCAAACTTCAGATCGCCGGGCTCCTAGACCGCGCGTAGATGCGTGTCTCCGACCCGGAGGCACTCAGCTTGACACTGAAGGAACGCCCCGTGGAAGTGACCACCCTCGAGCGCACGCTCACTGAACTGGACCATGTCCGCCTCCTGAACCTGCTCCGCCGCGATGCACGCGGTGACGGGTCACCCCAGCAAGTCCGCGTTATCGAAGACGTGCTCGACGCCTCTGCGCTCGTGCCTTCGCGCGAGGTGGCACCCGACGTCGTGACGATGTATTCGCAGGTCCTGCTGCAGGACACCCAGACCGGCCAGCGAAACACGCTGACCCTGTGTTACCCCGCGGACGCCGAGCCGGCGGTTGGATTCGTGTCGGTGCTGTCCCCGGTCGGCAGCGCTTTGCTCGGCCTGCGGGTCGGCAGCATCGCCCACTGGTCTACCCCAGCCGGCGATGAAAGGGCGGCCGAGATCCTGGCCATCCTCTTCCAGCCTGAGTCGAGCGGCGACTACGCGATGTAGCCGTCGCGTGCAGCCTTCGGACTGCACATCACGATCGTGGCGACGACGGGCCTGAATGCCACCTCTGGGGCGATGCACATCGCTCCGTAGGCACACGCTCGTCTGCCGCCTGTCGGAACACGACTGTTCTCGAGGAGACACAGATGACGTCATTCAAATCCATTCTGGCGGCAACCGATTTTTCGGTTGACGGAAACAATGCAGTGCGCCGCGCGGCGCTGTTGGCGCATGAGCACGGAGCCCGCCTTCACATCCTGCACGTTCTGAATGCGGCAGGCTGCAAGCCGCTGCGCGACTGGTTCTCACCGACCTTGGACTTCGACCTCAAGGCCGCACAGGCGCGCGATGCACTGCGGCGCATGGCCGTCGAGATATCGGGTGCCTACGACTTGATCGCCAGCGTCGAAGTCCTTGTCGGCGAGCCGTTCGAGACCCTGATGCAGGCGTCGGAGCATGTCGATCTGGTGGTGCTCGGACGACGGGGTCACGGCCGCTTCAAGGGATTGCTCGTCGGCAGAACCGTCGATCGCATGCTCCGAATCGGCAGGCGTCCTGTCCTCGTCGTCAAGACATCGGTGCATGGGACCTATCGGCGTGTCCTGGTACCCATCGACTTCACGGCGTCGTCGGATGCGGCGATTCGCGTCGCTGACCGGATGCGCCGCGAGGAAGGCATGCATGTGTTCCACGCCATCAACTCCAGGCGAGAGGCTGTGCTGCGCGATGCCGATGTTCCCGAGCACGTCATCAGGGAGTCGCGCCTGATGGAAGAAGGCGCGGTCAACGCTCGCATGCGTCGCAAGGTCTCCAGACTCGGCCTGGACGGCGCGTCCATGAACTATGCGCTGGCGTACGGTCACCCGGTGCGATCGACCCTGCGTCACGCCCACAGGCTCGGTGCCGACCTCATCGTCACCGGGAAACAGGGTCGTTCAACCTTGGGCAACTTCCTTCTGGGCAGCGTCAGCAGCCGCGTCCTGTCCGAGGCGTCTTGCGACATGTTGATCGTGCCGCGGCCGCTGGACAGTTCTCCGCCACAGGCTGCGAAGACGGTCGCGCCTCGACAGAGCTCGGAGCGCTACATCGACAACGCGGCCCTTGCCCAGAGCGCGGCAGCGCATGCCGGGGCCTTGACTCACGACCATTGGATCCACAACAAGGCTCGATTCGTGCCGCGGAGATCGTCATGAGGCTGATGCAAATGCCGTGGACCGCGCTGTTGGACATGCAGCCGCAGAGGAGTCACCAGATCGCATGGTTCGTCTACGGATGGGTCGAGCGCGAACAGCTCCTGAACGTGACCGCCTGTGCGCAGTGGTGGATACAAGCGCTTGGCCTGTCGGCGGCTCAGGCCAAGGCCCCTCCGCAGGCTACTGGCAACACGGGTCCGCAGGTCGAGCCCCCGGTGTTGGTCCACGACAGTGACCGAGCCGAAACCCATCGCTGCGGGTCTCGGCGTCAACCGGAGTCGCTCCCATGAAGATCTCTTCAACCGCACTCAAGGCAAAGCAGTCCTGTGCCAGCGGCTACCGCTGGTTCGCCCGGCGCTTCAAGAGCCCGGCCGAGTACCAGAGCGTGATCGACGCACTCGTCGACGACGGACGCGTCGACGACGCCTGCTGGCTGCTTGAGCAGTTCGGGCCCATCCAGTCCGTTCTCGTGGTCGATGCCATCTCGGCGCATGCTTTCGTCTATGCGGGGTCGGTCCAGGTGCGCGGCGAGGTGGATGTCGACGCCATGCTGCGCACGGGGGGCTCGTTGAAAGCAGGCGGCAGCATTCGCGCCGGCGATACGGTCTGGATCGGCAACGACCTGCACGCCGGTGCGGGCCTGCGCACCCTCGGATCGTTGCGCACCGGGGGCGACCTGGTCTCGTCATGGAGTGTCGAGGTGCACGGCGCCCTGACGTGCGGCGGCGACCTGCGGGTCCGTGGAGCCTTGGCCTGTGGGGCGGCGATGCGTGGCGAGGGTTCGACCGTGGTGGCCGAGAACCTCGAGGTCAACGGCATGATCCATTGCGAAAAGAGCCTGCAGGTCGGCGGCGATCTGGTGTGCACGGAAGGTCTGCGCGCCGGACATGGGATCCAGGTCGGCCAGTCGATTCGCAGCGGCATGCACATCGACGCCGGCTGGGGCATCGTTGCCGGATCGGACATCACGGGCGAGGGTGCCATCCGGGCCGGCGAGTGCATCGTCAGCGGCGGCAGCGTCCGTCCGGGCGCCGGATTCAGCCTCTACGCCGGACTGAGTGCTCGCCGCGATGCATGGCCTTCGTGTGGACGTGTGGTGTCGCGGACGCGCCCCGAAAACCTGCTGAGCGGCTTCTGGGACCGCGTTGCGTGCGGAGCGCCGGCATGATGGCACAGCCCGGACCCATACTCGTTGCGACCGACTTCTCCGGACATGCCCGACATGCCGCCACGAGGGCAGCGCGCTTGGCGCACGACACCCGCTCGGCGCTGACCTTGATGCACGTTCTGCCTGCCCCGCCGGTGACGAAGATCCGCGAATGGCTGGGTGCCTCGAGTGCGCGTGAGCAGAAGGTGTGCGACGAAGCGCGCCGGCAACTGCGCCAGCTCGCCTCGGAACTTACCAGCGTGCGGCGCGTCGAGTTCGACATCGAGGCTGCTGCCGGCTCCGCCCCGGACGAGATCGTGCGGGCGGCCGAGCGCGTGGATGCGCGGCTGTTGGTCTTGGGTGCACGCGGCGCCGGATTCCTGCGTCGCCTGGTGCTGGGCACCACCTCGCAGCGCCTGGTGCGCCGCACGGACCGACCCCTGCTGGTCGTGCGGCAGACGGCGGCTCGGTCGTACCGGCGCGTGCTGGTGGCGGTCGACTTCTCACCTCACTCGCGCGATGCGTTGATCCTCGCGCGGCGCGTTGCGCCGGACGCCAGGCTCGTGATCCTGACGGTGTTCGATGTGCCGTTCGAGGGGAAGCTTCGCTTTGCCGGCGTCGATGAAGCCATCGTCGAGATCTACCGCCAGCGGGCGCGCGAGAGAGCACTGCGACAACTGCACGCACTCGCCCACGAAGCCGGTCTCTCGCCCGCGCAGTGGGAGCTCTGTGTGGTGGAGGGGAACGCGTCACGGCGCATCGTTGAGCAGGAACAGTCACGCGATTGCGACTTGGTCGTGCTGACCCCGCACGGTCAATCGGCCGCCGCAGACCTGCTGCTCGGCAGCGTGACCCGGCACGTGCTCGTCGAGGGCCATGTCGACGTGCTCTTGTCCACACGAATGCCTGGTCAGCCCATCCGCCCATGGGAGTGAAGATGAACCGGTCCTTCGTTTCGCTGTGTCCCGAGATCACCCGGTCTGACGCGCTCATGCTGATGGACTGGCTTGAAGACGAATGCGTGACCCGCCACCTCAGCGACTCGCGCCATGTTGCCCGGTTCATCGAGCAGGTCATCGATCGGGTTCAGCTGCCCATCCTGACGCACCTGTTCAACCAGGGCGGCCGGTTCTTCATGGTCTGCGACGAGCATGACCGGCCAGTGGGGTTCGTGCGCCTCGTCATGGCGGGACGGGTCTGCGAGATGGTCCTGGTGATCGGCGACCGCGACAACTGGGGCCGTCGGCTCGGAGCCAGCGCCATCCGGGAAGCCATGAAACGCGCCTTCTTCGAGATGCGCGCGGAGCGGCTCGTCGCCAAGGTTCACCGGGACAACGTGCGTTCGCTGAAGGTGTTCCAGCGATCCGGATTCCTGCTCGAAAGCCAGACCCCTGCCCTGGTGAGCTTTGCGATGACGTCGGAGCGCTATCTCCGGCGCTTGCGCGAAAGCCCCGCAGGTCACACCGACCACATCCACATCGCCGAGACCGATCAGGCAAGGCTCAGGAATCTGATCGCGTTGGACCCGGCGTCGGCCAGCTTCGAGCTGGAGCACGAGATCGAACGCGCCATCGTCGTCGATTCCCGGCAGATGCCTCGGGATGTCGTGACGATGAACTCGCGCGCCTTGCTGCACCTGGACGACGATGCGGTGGAAGTGGCGCTGGTCTACCCGGACGACGCGGACGACAGTGCCGGCAGGCTGTCGGTCTGTGCTGGGATCGGCACAGCGATTCTGGGTTACCGAGAGGGCGATGCTTTTGACTGGCGACTTCCTGACAGGACCTGCCGCATTCTGATCGAGCGAGTGCTGTACCAGCCGGAGGCTGCGGGGGACTTTCACCTGTAAGCGGATCCGCAGAGCATCCTCTTGCCCGCACCCGTCGCCTTGCCGAGACGCCGGACAGCTGCCTCTTCGAGAATGTCGGCTTGTGGTTGGATGCGGCCGCTCGGCAATCGACATTTGCACCCCGACCGGCATCGCGCCCAGGGTTCAACTCTCGTCCTCGGCCAGCCTTCGTACCGTCAAATCGACTTCTCGATGGACCTCGCGAGCGTCCCAAACGGTCCCGCAGCTACTCTGGTCGAGATGTCAACAATGCGGCCACATCATCAACGAGAACTTGCAACCCTCTGATTTATAAAGACTTTTTTCTGACCGTCACTCCCACTCAATTGTGGCTGGCGGCTTGGAGCTGACGTCGTAGGTCACGCGGTTGATGCCGCGCACCTCGTTGATGATGCGGCTCGACACTTTCTTCAAGAGGCCATAGGGCAGCTCGGCCCAGTCGGCGGTCATGAAGTCGCTGGTCTGGACGGCGCGCAGGGCCACCACGTAGTCGTAAGTGCGGCCGTCGCCCATCACGCCCACGCTCTTGACCGGCAGGAAGACGGTGAAGGCTTGGCTGGTGAGGTCGTACCAGCTCTTGCCGGTGGCCTCATCCTTCCAACCCCGCAGCTCCTCGATGAAGATGGCGTCGGCCCGGCGCAGCAGATCGGCGTAGGGCTTTTTCACTTCGCCCAGGATGCGCACCCCGAGACCGGGGCCGGGGAAGGGATGGCGGTAGACCATCTCGGGCGGCAGCCCGAGTGCCACGCCCAGGGCGCGCACTTCGTCCTTGAACAGCTCGCGCAGCGGCTCCAGCAGCTTGAGGCCGAGCTGCTCGGGCAGGCCACCGACGTTGTGGTGGCTCTTGATGGTGGTGGCCTTCTTGGTCTTGGTGCCACCGCTCTCGACCACGTCGGGGTAGATGGTGCCTTGGGCGAGGAAGGTCGCACCTTTGTGTCCCCCAGTGCCGGCCTTCAACTTCGCTGCCTCGGCCTTGAAGACATCGACAAACAGACGGCCGATGATCTTGCGCTTCTGCTCGGGGTCGGTGACGCCGGCCAGTTCGCCGAGGAAGAGATCGCTGGCATCGACGCGGATCACGCGCGCATGCAGCTTGCCCTCGAACATGTCCATGACCAAGTCGCCTTCGTTGAGGCGCAAGAGACCATGGTCAACGAACACGCAGGTCAGCTGGTCGCCGATGGCGCGGTGGATCAGCGCCGCCGCGACCGAGGAATCGACGCCACCGGAAAGGCCAAGGATGACTTCCTCGTTGCCCACCTGCTCGCGGATGCGGGCGACCGCTTCCTCGATGTAGTCGCCCATGATCCAGTCGCCCTTGCAGCCGGCGATCTCGCGCACGAAGCGCGTCAGCATCGCCTGGCCCTGCAGGGTGTGCGTCACCTCCGGGTGGAACTGGACGGCGTAGTAGCCCTTGTCCTCGTTGGCCATGCCGGCGATGGGGCAGCTGGGCGTCGAGGCCATCAGTTTGAAGCCAGGCGGCAGCGCGGTGACCTTGTCGCCGTGGCTCATCCAGACCTTGAGCATGCCGTGGCCCTCGGCGGTGCCGAAGTCCTGGATGCCGTCGAGCAACTTGGTGTGGCCATGGGCGCGCACCTCGGCGTAGCCAAACTCGCGGTGGTCGCTCCACTCGACCTTGCCACCCAGCTGCACGGCCATGGTCTGCATGCCGTAGCAGATGCCCAGCACCGGCACACCGGCATCCCACACGGCCTGCGGGGCGCGCAGTTCGTGGTCCTCGTAGGTGGAGGCGTGGCTGCCGCTGAGGATGATGGCCTTGGGCTCGAAGCTGCGGATGAAGTCGTCAGAGACGTCGTTGGGGTGGATCTCGCAATAGACGGCCGCCTCACGCACGCGCCGGGCGATGAGCTGGGTGACCTGGGAGCCGAAATCGAGGATGAGGACTTTGTCGTGCTTCATGCGGAAGGGGCCACGGCTGGCGCGGGATGGCTGCGGAAGAAACGCAGCGTGATGAGGGTCGCCACGCCCATCAGCGCAGCCGACACAAAGAAAGGCAGCCCGATCCAGATCGAGCCGACCGGCAAGTGCGACACCCAGCGCAGCAGCTCCAGGCTGGCGACCGGCGCGAGCACGGCCATCAGGCTGTTGAGCGAAGAGACCGCGCCCATGGTGCTGCCCTGGTGCTTGGCGTCCGCCGCGTTGGAGATGATGCTTTGCATCGAGGCCTGCGCAACACCACCCAGCAGGTTGAAGCAGATGATCACGTAGAGCACCCAGCCCTCGGTGGCCAGGCCATAGCCCATGAACGCCAAGCCGCCCGACACCAGGCCGACCAAGGCCAGTTGGCGCGGCTGGAAGCGCTTGAGCAGGGGCTTGAGCAACACGCCCTGGCTCAGCACCGACACGATGCCCACCAGGAACAGCGACCAGCCCACCTGCCCGGGGCCCCAGCCGAACTTGAACTTGGTGTACAGCACCCAGCTGTTGTGCAGCATGAACTGGGCGAGCGAGCTCAGGCCCAGCACCCAGACCAGCGCACCGACGCCCTTCAGCCCGGCCAGGCCCTTGAGCGCCGACCACGGGCTGAGGCGATGCCGCTCGATCGGGCGGCGCCGCTCCTTTGGCAGCGACTCAGGCAGCACGAAGAAACCGTAGAACCAGTTCAGCACCGCCAGCGTGCCGGCGAGGAAGAAGGGGTAGCGCACATTGATGTCGCCCAGCACGCCGCCGATCACCGGGCCCAGCATGAACCCGAGGCCGAACATCGCGCCCAGCATGCCGAAGCGCTTGGCGCGGTCCTCGGGGGTGGAGATGTCGGCCACGTAAGCATTGGCAATCGCGATATTGGCCTGCATGGCGCCCGAGAACAGGCGCACCGCCACCAGCATCCACAGCGCCGAGGCCAGCGCCGTGACGAAGAAGCTCACCGCCAGCCCGGCAAAACCCATCAGCAGCACGGGCCGCCGGCCATATCGGTCCGAGAGCGCGCCAAGGATGGGCGAACCAAAGAAGTTGGCCACGCCAAAGGCCAGGGTCACTGCCAGGAAGCCCAGGGTCTGCTCGTCATTGCTGCCCGTGAACAGGCCGACGATGTGCGGCAGCACGGGCACCATGACGCCGATCGAGATCATGTCAATCAGCACCGTGACCATGATGAAGCCCATGCCAGCGGCGCGGCCTGGGGACGGGGTCGACACGGTCGAATCGCTCATCGCAAAAAGCAAAGCGGGGCGATGGTGTCGCCCCGCTCCGCGTGCTCCTGGTTATTCGCTCCGGTAGTTCGGAGACTCCTTGGTGATCTGCACATCGTGCACATGGCTTTCGCGCATGCCGGCCGAGGTGATCTCGACGAACTCGGCCTTGGACTGCATCTCGGCAATCGTGGCGCACCCGCAGTAATGCATGGAAGCCTTCAAACCGCCCGCCATCTGGAAGATGACCTGCACCACCGAGCCTTTGTAGGGCACCTGGCCCTCGATGCCCTCGGGCACCAGCTTGGAGGTGTTGGGGTTGTTGCCGCCTTCCTGGAAGTAGCGGTCGGCACTGCCCTTGGCCATGGCGCCGAGGCTGCCCATGCCGCGATAGCTCTTGAAGGTGCGGCCCTGGTAGAGGATGACCTCGCCCGGCGCTTCTTCGGTGCCGGCAAAGGCGCCGCCCATCATCACGCAGTCGGCACCCGCAGCGATGGCCTTGGCCAGGTCGCCCGAGAAACGCACGCCACCGTCAGCGATGACGGGCACGCCGGTGCCCTTCAGTGCCGTCACGACGTTGTCGATCGCCGTGATCTGGGGCACGCCGACACCGGCCACGATGCGCGTCGTGCAGATGGAACCCGGGCCGATCCCGACCTTGACGCCGTCGGCGCCGGCTTCGACCAAGGCCAGCGCTGCGGCGCCGGTGGCGATGTTGCCGCCGATGACGTCCACATGCGGGTGGCGGGACTTGACCCAGCGCACACGCTCCAGCACGCCAGCGCTGTGGCCGTGAGCGGTGTCCACGATGATGGCATCGACTCCGGCCTTGACCAGCAGATCGACGCGCTCTTCGGTGTCCTCGCCAAAGGCCACGGCCGCGCCAACGCGCAAGCCGCCGTGCGAATCACGCGCAGCGTTCGGGAAGCTGGTTTGCTTGGTGATGTCCTTCACCGTCATCAGGCCGCGCAACTCGAAGGCGTCGTTGACGACGACCACGCGCTCCAGCTTGTGACGGTGCATCAGGGCCTTGGCTTCGTCGAGCGAGGCGCCCTCTTTGACGGTGATCAGGCGCTCGGCCGGCGTCATGATGTCGGTGACCGGGGCGTCCATGCGCGTCTCGAAGCGCAGGTCGCGGCCTGTAACGATGCCGACCACCTTGCGCCCCTCGACCACCGGGAAGCCGGAGAAGCCGTGCAGGCGGGACAGCTCGACGACCTCGCGCACCGTGGTCTGCGGCGTGATGGTCAGCGGCTCGCGGACGACGCCGGACTCGTAGCGCTTGACGCGCGCCACCTCGCGCGCCTGCGCAGCCGCCGGAAGGTTCTTGTGGATGATGCCGATGCCGCCCTCTTGCGCGATGGCGATGGCCAGACGCGCTTCGGTGACCGTGTCCATCGCGGCGGACACCAGGGGCAGGTTCAGGGCGATATTGCGCGACAGTCGGGTCGCAAGGCTGGTGTCGCGGGGCAACACCTGGGAGTAAGCCGGCACCAACAACACATCGTCGAAGGTGAGCGCTTTGCCTAGAAGGCGCATAGGAGCTCCAGACGCAAAGCGGCATTATAGAGAGCCCCCTTCGCTGCCCTGCCCCTGGCTACACTCAAGCCCATGCGCCACGCCCCTTTTCTGCTCCTGCTCGCCCTGCTCGCCGCGTTGCCGGCCCAGGCCCAATGGAAGTGGCGCGATGCCAATGGCGTCACCCAATACAGCGACCTGCCGCCACCACAAGGCACGCCGGAGAAGGACATCCTGCAGCGCCCGGCGAATGCCAAGCGTGGCCCGGTCACGCTGCTGCCGGTGGGGGCTGCCGCATCAGCGGCTGCCGCAGCCGCTGCATCGGCCGCCGCGCCGAAGCCCGCTGCCTCGCGCCCCGATGCTGCTGCGCAAAAGCGCCAGGATGAAGAGCGCGAAGCCCGCGCCAAGGAAGCCCAGGACAAGCAACGTGAAGCCGAGCAGCGCCGCGAAAACTGCGGCCGCGCCCAGGAGAACCTGCGCAGCTTGCAAAGCGGCACGCGCATCACCAAGGTGAACGAGCAAGGCCAACGCGTCTTCCTGGACGAGGCTCAACTGGCCAGCGAGACGGCCCGCGCCCGCCAGTTGATCGCCAGCGAGTGCCGGTGAGTGAGAGGCTGAGGCGCTGAGGTTCAGCGCGGCCCGTTGCCGGGCTTGAGCTTGTTGGCGAACTTGGGCCGGTGGCGCGACACGATGGGCCCGCCGCGCTTGGCATAGCGCAGGCGCCGCGCTTCCTTGGGGTCCACGGTCAAAGGTCGATAGACCTCGATGCGATCACGGTCCCGGAGCAACGTATCGAGTGCTCGCACCCGGCCCCAGACCCCGACCTGCAGTTCCGCCAAGGGGAGGCGCTGCTCGGCCATGAAGTCGGCACAGCCCTGCAGGGCCTGACCGAGACTGGTGCCTTCAGGCAAGTCCAGCCAGCACTGCCGGAAGCAACCTGCCTCCGGGCTCCACACCAGTTCAACGCGCACCGTGCAAGCCCTCGGCGCGCTGCACGAAGCAATCGACAAAGGTATTGGCGATGCGGTCGAACACCGGGCTGATGACGGCCTCCAGCGCCCCATGGGCAAAGGCGTACTGCAACTCGAACTCCACCTTGCAGGCCCGCGCCTCGCCGTCCGCGCCCGGCTCACCCAGCGGCAGAAACTGCCAGACACCATCGAGCTGGGAGAACGGGCCGTCCACCAGCGCCATCCGCACTTCGCGGCCGGCGTCATGGGTGTTGCGCGTCGTGAAGGCCTGCTTCACCCCCGCGTAGGCCAGGTGCAGCTTGGCCGTCATGGCCTGCGGCTCTTGGTCCAGCACTTCGACGCGCGAGCACCAGGGCAGGAACTCCGGGTAGCGCGCCACATCGGTCACTAACTCGTACATCAGCCGCGGCGGATGCCAGAGCAGAACGGACTTTTTCACCTGCTTCATAGAATCCAAAGATTGTAGGGAGGGCCTTCGCCCTCACTTGAGACTCCATGTCCATCGCCGAGAACCGCCGCGCCCGTTTTGACTATCACATCGAAGAGCAGTTCGAGGCCGGCATCGTGCTGGCCGGCTGGGAGGTGAAAGCCATCCGCGCCGGCCAGGTCCAGCTGCCCGAGGGCTATGTCCACATCCGGGATGGCGAGCTCTACATGATCGGCTGCCGCATCAACCCGCTGCGCAGCGCGTCCACCCACGTCCACCCAGAGGCCGACCGCACCAAGAAGCTCTTGATGCACAAGACCGAAATCCGCCGCCTGATCGGCAAGGTCGAGCAGCGCGGCTACACCCTGGTTCCGCTGAACCTGCACTACAAGGACGGCCGGGTGAAGGTGCAAGTGGCCCTGGCCAAGGGCAAGGGCGAGCACGACAAGCGCGACACCATCAAAGAGCGCGAGTGGGAAAAAGAGAAGGGGCGCCTGATGCGCCACAAGGTCTCAGGCGGCAAGGGCTGACAGCCCCACCTCCAGATCAGCGATCAGATCCTCAGTCGCCTCAAGGCCAATGCACAGCCGCACCAGCACACCTTCATAGGGCTGTGGCAGCTTGCGCAGGCCATTCACCCGGTAGGGCACGGCCAGGCTGACCGGCCCACCCCAGCTCCAGCCGATGCGGAAGCGCCGCAAGCTGTCCACGAAGGCATCGACCTTCGACGGCGGAATCGAAGGGGTCATTTCCAGCGTCACCAGGCCGGCGGCTGCCGTGCAGAGCTTGGCCCAATGCTCATGCCCAGGTGAGCCGGCCACGGCCGGGTGCAAGACGCGGCGCACCTCCGGCCGGGCTTGCGCCCAGGCGGCAATGCGGCGGCAGGACGCGTCTTGCGCCGAATAGCGCAGAGACAGAGTCGGCAGCGAGCGCAGCACGCTCTCGACATCGTTCATGCCGACGCCCAGGCCCAGGCGGCTGTGCGTCCAGGCGAGCTTCTCGTAGAGCGCGTCGTCACGGCAGGCGATGGAGCCCATCAGCACATCACCGCCGCCTGAGGGGTACTTGGTCAGCGCGTGGATGGTGAGGTCCAGGCCCAGCTCGAAGGGCGCGAAGGCGAGGCCCGCACCCCAGGTGTTGTCGAGCGCGATCACGGCCTGCGGCGCAGCTTCGCGCACGGTGGCGATGAGGGCCGGCAGGTCGGGGAACTCCAGCGTGACCGAGCCTGGCGCCTCCAGCCAGACCAGCTTCACGTCAGGCTGCAGTTGCGCGCGCAGCGAGGCGGGGTCGAGCGGGTCGTAGAGGCGGTGCGACACGCCCCAGCCCGCCATCTCATGCTGGGCGAAATCGCGGCTCGGGTAGTAGACGTTGTCGGGCAGCAGCACCGCGTCGCCAGCCTTGAGCAGGGCCATGTTCACCACGGTCAAGGCCGAAAGGCCACTGGGCGCCAGGATCACGTGCTTGGCCCCTTCCAGCGTGGCCAGGCGCGCTTCCAGCGTGAAGGTGGTAGGGGTGCCGTGCAGGCCGTAGGTGTAGCCGCTCTTGTCCACCCAGCGGCGGGCGCGCAAATCAGCGACGGAATCAAAGAAGACCGTGGACGCCTTGTGCACGCCCACCACAGGAGACGCGAAGCCGGTTGGCGCCTCGTAGCCGTGGTGGATGAGCGCGGTGGCCTTCTTGTCGAGGCTCATGCTCAGAGCGGCTCACCGATCAGGTCGTGCCCTTCGGCCGCCACGATGCGCGCGCGAGCGAACTGGCCCACGCGCAGCTGCGTCGAGGCCTTGGCGGGCGCCAGCAGGCGCACGGTGCCGTCGATCTCCGGCGCGTCGGCATACGAACGGCCCACGCCACCCTTGCGGCCGAGCGCTGGGGCCGAATCGACCAGCACCTGCAGGGTCTGCCCGACGCGGGACTGCAGCTTGGCCGCGGACACCTCTTCGGCCACGGCCATGAAGCGCGCGCGTCGTTCTTCGCGCACCTCATCCGGCAAGGCGCCGGGCAACTCGTTGGCCGGTGCGCCCTCGATGGGCGAATAGGCAAAGCAGCCGGCGCGGTCGATGCGCGCCTCGCGCATGAAGTCGAGCAAATACTGGAACTCGGCCTCGGTCTCGCCCGGGAAGCCGGCGATGAAGGTCGAGCGGATCACCAGCTCCGGGCAGACCTTGCGCCAGGCCTCGATGCGCTCGAGGTTGCGTTCGCCGCTGGCCGGGCGCTTCATGCGCTTCAGCACATCGGGGTGGGCGTGCTGGAAGGGCACGTCCAGGTAGGGCAGCACCAAGCCCTCTGCCATCATCGGCAGGATCTCGTCGACGTGCGGGTAGGGGTAGACGTAGTGCAGGCGCACCCAGGCGCCATGCGGCTTGGCGATCTGGCCGAGTTGCTCGACCAAGTCGAAGAGCTTGGTCCTGACCGGGCGCCCGTCCCAAAAACCGGTGCGGTACTTGATGTCCACGCCGTAGGCCGAGGTGTCCTGGCTGATGACGAGCAGTTCCTTGACGCCGGACTCGAAGAGCGCCGCAGCCTCCTTGAGCACATCGCCGATGGGGCGCGACACCAGGTCACCGCGCATGCTGGGGATGATGCAGAAGGCGCAGCGGTGGTTGCAGCCCTCGGAGATCTTGAGATAGGCGTAGTGCTTGGGCGTGAGCTTCACGCCGGTCGCCGGGACCAGGTCCACAAACGGGTCATGGGGCTTGGGCACATGGGTGTGCACGGCGTCCATCACCTCCTGCGTCGCATGCGGGCCCGTCACGGCCAACACGCGTGGGTGGATGGACTTGACGAGGTTGTCGCCGGCCTCGCCCGTCTTGGCACCGAGACAGCCGGTGACGATGACCTTGCCGTTCTCGGCCAGGGCCTCGCCGATGGTGTCGAGGCTCTCCTTGACGGCGTCGTCGATGAAGCCGCAGGTGTTGACGATCACGAGGTCGGCGCCCGCGAAGGTCTTGCTGGTGGTGTAGCCCTCGGCCGAGAGCTGGGTCAGGATGAGTTCGCTGTCGGTCAGCGCCTTGGGGCAGCCCAGGCTGACGAAGCCGATCTTCGGAGCGGCAGCTGGGGTGGCGGTCGTGTCATTCATCGCCGCATTTTCGGCGATGCCGCAGGTCACGCTATTTCTTGCCTACTTCTTCCCAAAAGGGAAGATCTTGAACTGCTCTTGCCACTGGTTCATCAGAGCCTTGGACTGCTCGGTCATGCCGCTCATCAGGCCGCTCCAGGCGTCAGGCGTGAAGGGCACGCCGCCCTGCTGGCCAAAGCGCTGTTGCATGTCCGCAAAGGCCTGCATCTGCTTTTCGAGCAGGCCGCCCATCGCGCCTTGCATGGCATGGCCATAGAAGCGAATGATCTGTGCCAGCGATGTGGTGGAGAAGAGCGGCACACCGCCGGTTTCTTCTTCCAGGATGATTTGCAGCAGGATGGAGCGGGTCAGGTCTTCCTGCGTCTTGGCGTCCAGCACCTCGAACGGCACGCCCTCAAGCACCATGCGCTTGACGTCTGCCAGCGTGATGTAGGCGCTGGTCTGGGTGTCGTAGAGGCGGCGGTTGGGGTACTTCTTGAGCACCCGGATGCCGGGAGCAGCGGCCTCACTGCCGCCTGCCTCCGTATCGCTGGTCGCCCGCGCCTTGCCACGCCGGGTGGTGCTCATGCCGTTCTCCTGTGCCTGTTAGCCGGCCGATTCTAGGCAGGCGGTTCACCGCTCAGGCTCGGGAACCGGAGGGGCAGCGGCCAGCGCGCCACAAAGAAAAACCCCCGGGTCTTTCGACTCGGGGGTTCCATTCTTCAGAATTTGGTAGGCGCGATTGGACTCGAACCAACGACCCCCACCATGTCAAGGTGGTGCTCTAACCAGCTGAGCTACGCGCCTGAAGAGTCCATGACTATAGCAGGAAAAATGGTGGTCGCGACTACTTGCGTCGGGCTGCTCGAACGCCTGCGATCTGAGCGACCTGGCGGAGCACGGCAGCGAGCTTGACGGCGTCGGAGATTTCGAGCGTGAAGCTCATCCAGGCCGTGTCGCCCGAAGCGCGGCGGCTGGCATCGGGCTTGAGTGACTGGGTGTTCACCGCGATGACGTTCATCTTCTCCTTGGCGAAGACCTCGAGCACCTCGCGCAGCAAGCCGGGGCGGTCGGCTGCCTCGACCAGCACATCCACCGGGTACAGCGCGGCGCCCTTGGCCGAGCGATCGGCGGGCG
>CALMQC010000027.1 GCA_937871895.1 uncultured Roseateles sp.
CCCCCCGAGCGCCTGATCGCCTTGCTGGGCCGCCTGGTCAACCTCGGCGTGCCGGCGGGCACGAAACGGAAGGACCTGCAAAACCTGATCCGCGAGCAGCGCTGGGAAGACGCCGTGCGCCAGGTCGAGCGCCTGCACGAGTCCGCCGGCCCTGGCGCCCAGGCCGAGGCCCTCGCGCAGATGCTGGAGCGCCTGGTACGTGGCCTGGAACGTGGCGGCCGCCAGTGGACCCTGGGCCGCAAGAAGGACGGCGTCGCCCGCGTGCTGGAGCTGACCCGCAACGACAGCAGCAAGATCGTCAAGCGCATGGGCCAGCTGATTGCCAGTTGGGACAAAGACGCGGAAGGCAGCGAGGTCGAGTCCGCCGATACCGCCGAGAGTGGCGACAACCCCAGCCAGTTCCTGGCCGACATCGGCACCGACACCGGCGCCGGCACCGACTTCGCCACGCTCAGCCGCGTGGGCACGCGCGAGATGCCGCGCGGTGACGCGATGCACGACTTCCTCGGCACCGGCAGCGCCGCAGCCAACCCCGCCTGGCCCGACGTCAGCCGCGAGCTGGGCGACACCGTGCGCCACGCGCTGCGCAAGCCCAGCACCCAGGCCGGCGAGGCCAGCGATGCCGACGGCTTGATCCGCGCGCTGGATGCCGCGCAGGATGAACTGCGCCGCGACGGCGCCAACCCCGAGCGCGCCAGCCAGATGGCCGCGCTGTGCCAGCGCGCCCGCCACCTGCTGGATCACCGCCGTCACCTCTTCAACGAACTCGGCGGCCTGTGCCGTGAGCTGAGCCGCAGCCTCGTCGACCTGGCCGAGGACGACTCCTGGGCACGTGGCCAGTCGGCCGCCATCGACAACACGCTCTCGCACGGCCTCTCGGGGCGCGGCGTGCGCGTCGTCACCGAGCTGCTGGCGGCCACCCGCGAGCGCCAGCGTGGCCTGCGCGAGGAGCGGGCCCGTGCCCACGAATCGCTCAAGGCCCTGATCCAGCGCATGCTGACCGAGCTGGGCGAGCTGGGCCAGCACACCGATCGTTTCTCGACCCACGTGGGCCGCTACGCCGATGCCATCGAGCGGGCCGACTCACTGGAAAGCCTGGCAGGCACGGTGCGCGAGATGGTCGAAGAGAGCCGCAGCGTGCAGAGCCTGGTCTCGCAGACACAAAGCCGCCTGACGCTGGAACACGACAAGGCCATGGCCCTGAGCCAACGCGTCGAGCAGCTGGAAGGCGAACTGCGCCGTCTGGCCGAGGAAGTCCATACCGACCAGCTGACCCAGATCGCCAACCGCCGCGGCCTGATCCAGGCCTTCGGCATCGAGCAGGCCAAGGCCGAACGCGAGCAGCAGTTGATTGCCCTCGCCCTGCTCGACATCGACAACTTCAAGAAGCTCAACGACAGCCTCGGCCACCACGCGGGCGACATCGCGCTCAAGTCCCTCGCCGAACGCGCCCAGGCCTCGCTGCGCCCGGGCGACATGGTGGCTCGCTATGGCGGTGAAGAGTTCGTGCTGATGCTGCCCAACACGCCGCTCGACGAAGCCGTGCAGGTGCTGACGCGCTTGCAGCGCTCGCTGTCCAAGAGCCTGTTCGAGCATGAAGGCAAAGAGGTCTTCGTGACCTTCTCGGCCGGCGTCACGCTCTACCGCGCCGGCGAGACGCTCGAGTCCGCCCTCGACCGCGCGGACGTGGCCCTCTACGAGGCCAAGCACACGGGCAAGAACCGCACCTGCATCGCCGACTGAGCGCACGGCGCGCGGCGCGCTTGATGGGGATGGCTGCGCGGCCAAGGCTGCGCACAATAGGCGGTCTGACCGGGGCCCTCGCACCGGCAGTGCACACCGGAGGCTTAGCCCATGTCCCACCGCCCTGTCCTGAATGGCGCCGCCCTGGCGGCCACCGCTGCCTTGACGCTTTCGGCCTGCATCGTGGCGCCCGTGACGGCGCCGCCTCCGGTCACCGCACCTCCGGCGCCGGCACCCGCGCCAGCGCCAGCGCCGTCACTCACCATCGTCGCTGCGGGCTCGGCCGCGCAGCCGCCCTCGCTCACCGCGGTCACCCAAGGCCAGGTCGTGACGCTCAACACCGTGCAGCCGCTGCACCCGGCGGCCAGCCCACGCTTCAACGGCCTGAACCTCAGCGCAGCCGGCAACTCCACAGCCGACGCGCTGCTGGGCTGGAACCGCGCCACCGGCCAGGTCGTGGCCATGCCTGCACCAGCGGCCACCACACCGGCGGCCACGCTCACCACGCGCACGGCCCAGTCCGCCAACGAGTTGCGGGTGCTGGACACCGACCAACTGCTCGTCGTGCTGATTGATGGCAGTTTGAGCCTCCCCGCACCCACGGCAGGCGATGGCGCGCAGGAGGGCCGTGTGTTGGTCATCAAGTCGCTGGCCAGCCAGCTGCGCATCGCGGGCATCGATGGCTCCACCAGCATCAGCTTGGCTCGCGGCCAAAGCCTGACCCTCGTGGCAGCCACACGCCTGGCCCCGCCGCGTTGGCTGCTGATCGGCAAGACCTGATGCAAACACGGGCTCGGGGCCAAGCATGGCCTGACCCGAGTGGTCTCGTGTAGTCCCGTGTAGTCCTGTGTCTTTTGGCCGGCCCAGCCTGACCGGCCTTTAATGATCGGTTTTCTGCTTTCCCGTAAAGGTTGTTCCATGCACCTGCTCCGCACCCTCCCCGCCGCCCTTGCGCTGGCAGCCCTCGTCACCGCGCCGGCCGTGCTGGCCCAGGCCAAGGTCGACATTGGCGACACGCCCCTGATCGCCCGCAGCGCCTTGTTCGGCAACCCGGTCAAGTCCGGCGCGCAGCTCAGCCCTGACGGCAAGTGGCTGACCTGGATGGCGCCGCTCAATGGCGTGATGAACGTCTGGGCCGCGCCGGTGGACCAGCCCACCAAGGCCAAGCCGCTGACCGACTCCAAGGACCGCCCCATCCCCGGTTACGGCTGGTCCGGCAACAGCGAGCAGGTGCTGTTCGTTCAGGACAAGGGCGGCGACGAGAACTACCGGCTCTACGGCGTCAACGTCACTACCGGCGCCAAGCACGACTACACGCCCTTCGACAAGGTGCGCGCGCAAACCATCGGCGGCTCGCGCAAGCGGCTGGACGAGATGCTGGTCGGCATCAACAACCGCGATCCGCGCTGGCACGACGTCTACCTGCTCAACCTCAAGAGCGGCGAGCTCAAGCTGGTCATGCAGGGCGATGGCTTTGCCGGCTTCGTGAGCGACGACGACCTGCAAGTGCGCCTCGCGGCGCGACCCAACGCAGCAGGCGGGATGGACTACTTCAGCGTCACTGACGGCAAGGTGGCCGACAAACCCACCGTGTCCACCGGGCTCGAAGACGTCTCGACCTCGCCCCTGGGCCTCACCGTCGATGGCAAGACCCTCTACTGGACCGACTCGCGCGAGCGCGACACCACCGCCCTGTTTGCCGAAGACCTGGCCACTGGCCAGCGCAAGCTCATCGCCCAAGACGCGCGCGCCGACCTCGGCGGCACCTTGCGTGACCCGGTCACGGGCGTGGTGCAGGCCTATGCGGTCGAGTACCTCGTCAACGAGTGGAAGTTCCTCGACGCCAGCCTCAAGGCCGACTTTGAGTGGCTGCAAAAGCAGCTCGGCCAGGGCGACGTGATCGTGGCCAACCGCACCCGCGCCGATGACAAGTGGATCGTCTCCATCGACCGCGTCTCCAAGGTGGCGGCCACCTATTTGTTCGATCGCAAGGCCAAGCAGCTGACCGAGCTCTACATCTCGCGGCCCGAGCTTGTCGGTGCCCCCCTGGTGCCCATGATCCCGGTCGAGATCAAGTCGCGCGATGGCCTGACCCTGCCCAGCTACCTGACCCTGCCCAAGGGTGCCGACAAGAACGGCGACGGCAAGGCCGACAAGCCCGTGCCCATGGTGCTCTTCGTGCACGGCGGCCCCTGGGCGCGCGACGGCTATGGCTACAACAGCTACCACCAGTGGCTGGCCAACCGCGGCTACGCGGTGCTGGCCGTCAACTACCGCGCCTCCACCGGCTTCGGCAAGAAGTTCCTCAACGCCGGCAACAAGCAGTGGGGCCTGACCATGCACGACGACCTGATCGACGCCGTGAACTGGGCCGTCAAGCAAGGCGTCACCACGGCCGACAAGGTCGCCATCATGGGCGGCAGCTATGGCGGCTATGCGGCCCTCGCAGGCGTGGCCTTCACGCCCACCACCTTCGCCTGCGCGGTGGACATCGTCGGCCCCTCCAACCTGGAGACCCTGCTGGCCACCATCCCGCCCTACTGGGAGGCCGGCCGCAAGCAGATCTACAGCCGCATGGGCGACCCGAGCACCGACGAAGGCCGCGCCATCCTGCGCGCCGCCTCGCCGCTCTACAAGGCCGACCAGATCGTGCGCCCGCTGCTGATCGGCCAGGGCGCCAACGACCCGCGCGTCAAGCAGGCCGAGAGCGACCAGATCGTTACCGCCATGCAGGCCAAGAAGATCCCGGTCACCTATGTGCTCTACCCCGATGAGGGCCACGGCTTCGCCAAGCCGAACAACCGCATCGGCTTCAACGCGATTGCCGAGTCCTTCCTCGGCCAGTGCCTGGGCGGCCGCGTTGAGCCACTGGCCGACACGGTCAAGCAGTCCACCGCACAGATCAAGCACGGCGCCGAGTTCGTGCCGGGTCTTGCGGATGCCAGCAAGCCCTGACGTCAGCAGGCCCTGAGCGAGTGACCTGGCGGCGCCCCTAAACTGCGGCGCCGCCCTTCTTTGGAGTCCTGCATGATCGCCCTGTGCGTTGGCCTGGCCTTGTTCCTTGGCATCCACCTGACTCAGGCGCTCGCGCCGCAGTGGCGCGCCGCGCAGATCGCCAAGCGCGGTGCCAATGGCTGGAAGCTGGCCTACACCGCCGTCTCGCTGGTCGGCTTCGGGCTCATCGTCTGGGGCTTCAGCCTCGCGCGGCTGAACACCGTCGAGCTCTGGCCGCGCATCCCCGGCATGAACCACCTGGCCGCGCTGCTGACGCTGATCGCCTTCATCCTGGTGGCCGCCTTCCATGTGCCGCGCAACCACATCCGTGCCACGCTGAAGCACCCGATGACACTGGGCGTCAAGACCTGGGCCTTTGCGCACTTGATTGCCAACAACACGCTAGCTGACTTGGTGCTGTTCGGCAGCTTCTTGCTCTGGTCCATCATCGTCTTCCGCGCCGCGCGCCGCCGCAATGAGCCCGCGCCGCCTGCGGGCACGGCGCTGGGCACGGTGCTCACCATCGTGGCCGGCACGGCCGCCTGGGCGCTGATGGCCTTCTGGCTGCACGGGCTGTGGCTGGGGTACCGGCCGCTGGGCTGATCGCCGGTATTTCTTGGGGGGCGGGGAGGCTTGCCCCCAGCCTCGGCAGGGCCGAACATCGCGCCCGACTCAGGAGACGCCATGCCCCGCACCGCCCCCAAAGCCGCGAAGACGCCGAAGCCCAAGGCCGCCGCTGCACTGCCCGCCAGCATCGACCCCAACGACGAGGGCATCCCCGACGCGTTCGACAAGCCCCTGCCGCGCGCGCTTGACGCGCGGCCCGACCGCTTCGACTTCC
>CALMQC010000028.1 GCA_937871895.1 uncultured Roseateles sp.
TACCCGGCGCGCTGGCCGCTGCCGCCGGCTGACGAGCCGCCAGGCGCTGGCGCAGCGAGCCGCCGCCCGTGGGGTTGGACGACCACACCGAGGCGGCGGCGGCGTAGGACAGCTCGGCAGCGGCTGGTGGCGGTGGTGCGGGCGATGCAGGTGCTGACTCGCCAGCCGTGTCGCCAGCCGTGTCGCCAGCCGTGTCGCTTGGCGTGTCGCTTGGTGTGTCGGTGCGCGCGTCGTTTGGCGTGTCCGTAGCGGTGGCATCCGCCCCAGCCTGCAGCAGGGCAGGGTCCACCGCCTCGGTCAGGACGGGTTCGGCACCAGCCGAGATGGGGGCCTCGGCAGGCGTCAGCTGCGGCTCGGCGGGCTCCTGCGGCGGAGGCTCGCTGCGCAGGAAGGGCAGGCTGACCACGCCGATGGTGTGCACGTCCTGGACGCGGATGCGCCTCGCCAACGGGTGGCGGTTGTGCCAGGCGACGATGTATTCGGCGAGACGCTCCATGCCGTGCGGATGTTCCCTCACATCGCCGCGTCGGGGCGGCGCGATCAAGGCGGCAATCGCCGCGCAGTTCACGCGGTGCCCGTCCGGCGTGCGACACCCACCCCCGCGCCGGCCGGCGATGATGTCCGCCATGGGCACGCTGCATCTCGTTCGCCATGGTCAGGCCCAGCTGGGCGCGGCCGACTACGACCAGCTGTCACCGCTGGGCCTGCAGCAATGCCAGCGGCTGGGCCGCTACTGGCGCGACCGGGGCCTGCGTTTTGATGCCGTCCTCACCGGCACGCTCAGGCGCCACGCCCAGTCCCTGCTCGCGGTGGCTGAAGCCCTGGGGCAGGCGCTGCCCGCCCAGCAACTGCCCGGCCTGGACGAGTACGACAGCCAGGCCTTGGTGCACTGCCTGCATGCCGGCCCCCAGCCCGCGCTGGCCGCCCCTGACGCCGTGCGCCAGCACTTCCGGCTGCTGCGTCAGGCCTTGCGGGCCTGGGTGCAGGGCGAGATTGCACCGGCTGGCATGCCCACGCACGCGGAGTTCGTGGCCGGTGTGCGCGGTGCGCTGGAGCAGGCCCATGCGCTGGGGCCAGGGCGGCAGGTATTGATCGTGTCCAGTGGTGGGCCGATTGCCACGGCGGTCTGCCAGGTGTTGGGCGCGCCGGCCGCGAGCTTTGTGGACCTCAATCTGCGCCTGCGCAATGCCTCGCTGACGCAGTTCGTGTCCACCGCCTCAGGCTACCAGTTGCAGGAGTTCAACACCCTGCCGCACCTGGACGACCCAGAGGGCCAGCGGCTGGTGAGCTACGCCTAGTCGCCGCGCCTTCAGTCGCCCAGGCAGATGCCCAGGTCGCGCGCGGTCTGGATGGTGTCGCCCTCCAAGCGAACGCACTTGATGCGGCCCGCCACGTCGGCCAAGGGCACCAAGTTCACGTCGGGGAAGGCCAGCGCCACCATCACGCCGCTGTGCCCGTCGGCCAACGCGCGCACGGCGGCGGCGCCAAAGCGCAGCGCGGCGGTGCGGTCAAAGGCACTGGGGCTGCCGCCGCGCAGCAAGTGGCCCAGCACCACGCAGCGGGCGTCCTTGCCGGTGGCGGCCCCCAGGGCCTGGGCCACCTGCTCGCCAATGCCTCCGAGGCGTTCGGCGTGGCCGGCCTCGGCGGCGGCGCGCAGGCTGCGGTGGCCGTCGCGCGGCATGGCGCCTTCGGCGACCACGACGATGGAATAAGACTCACCTATGG
>CALMQC010000029.1 GCA_937871895.1 uncultured Roseateles sp.
GGGGGGGCGGCCGGGGGGGGCCGGGGGGGCATCAAGGGGGGGGAACCGGCTTGGCGCGGTTTTAAACAGGGGCGCAGCAATGCGGCCCGAGGGGTGGCCCGTGGGGCCGCAGTTCAGAGCGAACGGATGTTCGAGGCTTGCAGACCCTTGGGGCCTTCCTTGACCTCGAACTCCACCTGTGCGCCTTCAGCCAGGCTGCGGAAGCCGCCGCCGTTGCGGATTTCGCTGTGGTGGGCGAACAGGTCCTTGGTGCCGTCAGCCGGGGTGATGAAGCCGAAGCCCTTTTCGTCGTTGAACCATTTGACGGTGCCGGTTTGAGTGGCCATCGTGTTTCCTTTGCAGAAGATTGAATAAACAAAAGCACTCCGGGCACCACCATGGTGGCCGGAGACAGAAACACTCAAGAGCAATCAGGGGGTGAAGCTGTAGCGAGCCGCTCGCGAAGGGGGTCACGGGGCGTGACCGGCGGGGCTGCAGATAAGACCGGTGAAGAGAGGTCTTGTGCGAATCTATGGCGGCATTGTCGCATGCCCGGCTCAAGACCCTTCAGAAGTCCTTGGCCGGATGGCCATCAAGGCCAGCACCGCGCTGAGCCCCAGCCCCGCCGAGACCCACAGTACCTGGGTGCCCAGGCCCGCCAGCAAGAGGCCAAAGCTCCAGGGCGCCAGCGCAGCCGTCAGCCGGCCGGGCAGCATCAGCCAGCCCTGACGCTGGCCATACCCGGCGGCCCCGAACAGGGCCAGCGGCAGCGTTCCGCGCGTGATGGTCAGCACGCCATTGCCCGCGCCGTGCAGCAGCGCAAAGCCCGCCGCCGCCGGGGCCCCCAACAGCATCAGCAGCGTGGCGGCCAGCGGGTGCATGCAGGCTGCCACACGGCCCGACACCAGCGGGTGCAGGCGCCGCAGCACGCCAAACTCCAGCAAGCGCGCCGCTACCTGGGCCGGCCCGATCAAACTGCCCGCCAGCACCACGCCGGCCGCCGACACACCCTGCAGCGCCAGCAGGCCCGGCAGGTGCGCGGCGAGTGCCGTGCTGGTGAAGGCCACCACCGCAAACACCCAGGCCAGCAGGGCGACGGTGAGCGGGCTGGCGGGGGCCGTGGGCTCGGAAGTGTTCGCAGCGGATGGGCTGCCTGCGGCCCGGGGCACCACGTCGACGTCATGCGCCGGCCGCGCCCGGGGCAGGCTGGCATTGAGCGGCAAGCCGATCAGCAGATGCAGCGCCGCCCAGGCCCAGCAGGCGCCGCGCCAGCCCAGGCTGTGCTCCAGCGCGGCGGTGAGTGGCCAGCCCACGGTGCTGGCAAAGCCGGCGATCAAGGTGATGCCCGTGATGGCACTGCGTGCCTCGCTGCCGTAGAGCCGGGCGAGGGTGGCAAAGGCTGCGTCGTACAGGCCGGCGCCCATGCCGATGCCCAGCAACAGCCAGGCCGCGCACAAGCCCAGCGGACCCTGCGCCAGGGCCAGCAGCGCGAGGCCCAGCGCAAAAATGAGATTGGTGCCCATCAGCACCTGGCGACCCCCCCAGCGGTCGATGCGTGCACCGGCGCGGGGTCCCGTGACGGCCGAGATCGCCAGCGAGCCTGAGAACACCGCCCACACGGTGGGCTCGCTGAGGCCCACGCCCTGCGCCATGGGCCCGATCAGCAGGGCCGGCAGGTAGAAGCTCGACCCCCAGGCCAGCGTCTGCGACAGCCCGAGGGCAATGACGACACGGTGGCGGCTCATCGAAGGCGGGGTCAGCGGGCGCGAGGGGGGTCTTCGGTCAGCCAGGATGCCACAAGCACGGCCAGAGCCGCGCCAACCAGCTGCGCCACCACAAAGGCCGGCGCGCTGGCTGGCGCGATGCCGGCAAAGCTGTTGCTGAACATGCGCCCCATCACGGCGGCCGGGTTGGCAAACGAGGTGGACGCGGTGAACCAATACGCGGCGCCGATGTAGCCCGCCACCATGGCCGGCGCGCGGCCTGCCGGGGCGCGCAGGATCACGAGCACCAGCCCGAAGGTGGCCACGCCCTCGGCCAGCCACAGGCCCGGGCTGCTGCGCAGCTTGGTAGACAGCTGCCATACCGGCAGGTCAAACATGCCATGCGCGAGCCAGGCCCCGAGCACGGCGCCGCTGAGCTGCACCGCCACGTAGGGAGGGAGCGCCGACCAGGGCAGCGCGCCGCGCCAGGCCATCACCGCGCTCACGGCCGGGTTGAAGTGCGCACCGCTCACCGGCCCGAAGACCTCGATCAGCACATAGAGCCCGCCCACGGTGGCAAGGGTGTTGGCCAACAGTGCCAGAGCGACGTTGCCGCCCGAGAGCTGCTCGGCCATCACCCCCGAGCCGATCACCACGGCCAACAGCAGCGTCGTGCCCAGGCCTTCGGCCAGGAGCTTGCGTGCGAGCGCCATGATCAGGCCGCGTAGATGGCCGTCATCGCGGCTTGCAGCTCGTCGCGGTTCATGCTGGCCAGCGGCAGTTGCAGCAGCTGCAGCATCCGGTAGCCGATGGCCTGGCGCGTCAGCTCAAAAGCGCGGCGCTTGCCTTCGTCGCCACCTTCGGCGTTGGACGGGTCCGGGTAGCCCCAATGCACCTTGAGCGGCTGACCACCCGTGCCTCCAAAGAACACCGGGCATTGCTCGGCCGCCGCGCTGTCGCAGACCGTGATGACGATGGAGAGCGGCGGGGCGCTGTCGGCGCTGAACTCGTCCCAGCTCTTGCTGCGGGTGTAGGACGTGTCGATGCCCGCAGCCTGCAGGGCTTCCAGCGCGAAGGGGTTGATGCGGCCACTGGGCGCACTGCCGGCGCTGTGGGCGCGCACGTCTTTGCCGAGCTTGGCGGCCCAGTGGTTGAGCATGCACTCCGACAGCACGCTGCGCGCGGAGTTGTGGGTGCAGAGGATGAGGACGTGGGTGGTCATGGGACTTAGCAGCAGGACGAGGCGGACTTGACGGGGATGCCGACGGGCTTGCCGCGTGGGGGTGTGCAGCACGCAGCAGACGACTCGGGGGCCTTTTGGTTGAAGGTCGGGATGTTCGCGAGGGTGTGGAAGTGCTCCCAGGCCACGCCCTGCGGGTCGGTCACCCAGTGCTTTTCGCTTTCGGCGTAGCAGCAGGTGGTGGTGCCTTCGTCCAGCAGGGCCATGTCGGCGGCCTGGGCGCGGGCCTTGAGCTCGGCCAGCTCGGCGGCGTCGTCGGTCTGGAAGCCGAGGTGATCGACCCCCGGCTGGCCGCCGCGCGAGGAGATGGCGAAGTTGATGCGGGGGTCTTCGAGCATCCACTTGGCGTAGTCGCCCTCCAGCCGCGTGGGCTCGGCGCCGAACAGCTTGGCATAGAAGGCCACGCTCTTGGCGAGGTCCTCAACGTGGACATGGACGTGAAAGCGCTTCATTGCAGACTTCCTTTCAGTTGCAGCAGGTGGTGGACGCCGCTGGGGCACAGGCTTGGCCCTGGCAGCAGTTTTCGGTCAGGTAGCCGAGCACCGCGTTCATGGCGGTGTAGTCGGCGCGATAGATGAGATTGCGGCTGGCCCGCTCCTGCGAGACGAGGCCGGCGTTCATCAGCTCCTTGAGGTGGAAGGACAGCGTGGCCGGCGCCACGCCCACGCCTTGCTGGATGGCGCCGGGCGTCAAGCCCGCATCCCCCACCACCACCAGGGCACGGAAGACCTGCAGGCGCAAGGGGTGGGCCAGGGCTGCAAGGGCGGCGATGACTTCAGTTTGATCCATAGTTCCATTATTGTCGAAATATCGAAGTGATGCAAGCCTCGCCCAGGAGTACCCCTCAGCCCAAGTCCGCAGTGAGGGGCGTGCGGGCCAGGCTCACCGGCTGAATGGCTCCTCAGGGCGGGCCAATGGCTCTTTGGGGCGATGCGCGGACGAGGGGCAATTTCTATCGTCTCGGTCGGCAGGTTCCGGTGGTCGGAACCCCTTGCGAACCCCTATGACGTCCTGTCGACCGGAGCCATTCATGACTGAGTTTTCTGCATCCCATCACCCCGCCGCGCTGCCAGCCCTGAAGCCGCCGCCGGCGCCTTCCCGGCGGGCTTGGCCAGCCGCCGCGCTGGCGCTGGGCGATTTCGTCTGCGGCGCGAACCGGCGCGATGCGCACCTCACCGGGGTCAACTGGGGCCGCGACCTGCCCGAACCCGCCGCCGCCGACCTGCGCAACGTCGTCGACGGCGACCCGAGCCCGGGCGGC
>CALMQC010000030.1 GCA_937871895.1 uncultured Roseateles sp.
ACCTGGTCATTGCGGCTGCGGCCGGTGTGCAGGCGCTTGCCGGCGATGCCGACCAGTTCGGTCAGGCGCGCCTCCACGTTGAGGTGCACGTCTTCGAGGTCCAGCTTCCACACAAAGCTGCCAGCCTCGATCTCGGCGGTGATTTGGGCCATGCCCTTTTGGATCGCGGCATGGTCGTCAGCCGAGAGGATGCCCTGGGCGTGCAGCATCTCGGCGTGCGCGAGGCTGCCCGTGATGTCGGCGCGCCAGAGGCGCTTGTCGAAGTCGACGCTGGCCGTGTAGCGTTTGACCAGATCGCTCATCGGCTCTGAAAACAGGGCCGACCAGGCTTGGGACTTCTTGGCGAGCTGGTTGTGGTCGTCGTTCACGGGTGGGCGGTAACAGAAGGTGTGGAGAAGGCGGGGGCCGCTTTGGCCGGACGCAGAATGGCGGCCGGCATTATCGGTGGCACCTTTCATCTGCATCCATGGCACTTTTCAGCAAGCGTCGCGCACCAGAGGATCAGCCCAAGACCAGCATCTGGCGTGAGTCCATCGAGCTGAGCACCTTGCTCGGCTTTGCGCCGACGCAGGTCAAGGCGGCGCCGATGCCGACGCTGTTCGATCCCGGGCGTGAATTCGACGTCTGCCACGTCGGCCTGGTGCTGCGCGCTGTGCTGGGTGTCCAGGCCTGCCTGGCCCTGGGCACGGCCATGGCCTCGCAGAACCTCGGGCAGTGGTTTGCTCTGCTCTCCACCGGCACGGTGGTGACCATGTTTGGGCTGCTGACCTGGCTGCTCGCGGTCTGCGGCTTCAAGCGCGTGCTGGGGCGCCTGGGCGAAGGCGGCCAGTGGCTGTTGCTGACGGGACTCGGCGCGCTGTGTGGCCTGTTCGGCTGGGTGGCGCTGGACGCGGTGTCCGTCATCGAAACCACAAACTTCCGCCTCATCAGCGTGGCCCTGTGCGGCGCCAGCGTCGGTGGCGTGATGCTGGCCTGGCTGAAATTGCGCGAGCGCACGCAGCGCCCGGCCAATGCGCTGGCGCAACTGGTGGAGCTGCAGTCGCGCATCCGGCCGCACTTCCTCTTCAACACGCTCAACAGCGCCATCGCGTTGGTGCAGATCGATCCAGCGCGGGCCGAGAGCGTGCTGGAAGACCTGGCCGAACTCTTCCGCGTCGCCCTGGCCGATGCGAGCGCGTCGGTCAGCCTGGAAGAAGAGATTGACTTGGCCCGCCGCTACCTCGCCATCGAGCAAATCCGCTTTGGCAAGCGCCTGCGCATCACCTGGCGGCTCGACCCCGCCGCCAAGCGTGCACGCGTCCCGCCGCTGCTGCTGCAGCCCCTGGTCGAGAACGCCGTGCGCCACGGCGTCGAGCCCAACGAAGAGGGTGGTGAGCTGGAGATCATCACCAACCAGAAGGGCAGCGAGGTCGAGATCCGCATCACCAACACCGTGGGTCAGCCCACCAAGCAACCCGGCCACGGCCTGGCCCTGCCCAATGTGCGCCAGCGCCTGCATCTGCTGCACGATGTGGCGGCCGTGTTTGACGTGGACGCCAAGCCCGACCGCTACAGCCTGCGCATCGTGGTGCCCTTGCGATGAATCCCCTCAAGATCCTGATCGTTGACGACGAACCCTTGGCCCGCCTGCGCCTGCGCGGCCTCGTCGAGGCCATCCACGACCAGCGCGGCGAGCTGCGCCTGGAGGTCGTGGCCGAGGCCGCCACTGGCACGCAAGCCGGTGCTTGGCTGCGCGAGCACGCCTGCGACCTGGTGCTGCTCGACGTGCAGATGCCTGGCCCCGATGGCCTGCAGTTTGCCGACAGCCTGCGCGAGCGGCCCAACACGCCGCTCATCATCTTCGTCACGGCCCATCCCTCGCATGCGCTGCAGGCCTTCGAGGTCGAGGCGCTCGACTTCCTGACCAAGCCCGTGCGCCGCGAGCGCCTGCAGGCCGCGCTCGCCAAGGCCGCACAGCGCTTGTCTGAGCGGCAGGCTGCCGTGACCCTGCGCGATGCCGCTGAGCCCGCGTCTGAAGGCCTTGAGGGCGAGTTCGTCACGCTCACAGAACGCGGCCGCCTGGTGCGCGTGCCGCTGGCCGAGGTGCTGTACTTCAAGGCCGACCAGAAGTACGTCGTCGTTCGCACCGCGACCGAATCGCGCCTGATGGACGGCAGCCTCTCTGACCTCGAAGCCCGCTGGCCCGAGCGCTTCCTGCGCATCCACCGCAACGCCCTCGTCGCCAAGCACGCCGTCCGCGAACTCGAACGCCACGCCCTCGTCGCCCCCGCCGATGCCGACCCCGACAGCGGCGACGGCTGGGCCGTGCGCATCGTGCACGTGGACGAATGGCTGCTGGTGTCCCGCCGGCAGGTGGCGGCGGTGCGGGAGGCGCTGCGGGCCATATGAGACAGGCGCAGGGCAGGTAGGTCACCCGCCCGCTCGGCCGACTCCTCGCCATGTTGAACTACGAGCAGACTCCCAAAATCTTGATCGTCGTCTGTGGCCTGCTGGCGCTTCTGGCGATGAACGGCCTCTCAAGGGCGTTGCCGACGGAAAGCTCCGCCGGACCCTAACCAGGGCCTGGTCGTCTCCCAAGCTTTCATCGGTCAAATCGAAGCGCCGATGCTCTTGCGTTATGGCCCCGTGACCGAGCTGGCCGACACGCAAACGGCCCAGGCCTCGACGGCGCGACCGTCAGAGGATTTGTTGTCCAGAATGCAGCGCCACTGTGTAGACGGGTTCGACGGGTTCGGGCCGCTGTAGTTGATGATGATGTCTACGGCCGCCGTGTTGAAGTCGCGATGGCCGCATCCGCCGGCGATGACGACTTTGCCGGCTGGGCAATTGGCAAAGCGAGAGCCTTGGTTGCCGCCCGGCAGAGTGGTCGTGCTGCGTACGTACTGCACGTTGACCGGGCCCGCCGGGCCGGTGGCGCCTGTGGGGCCGGTGGCACCCGTCAGTCCGCGCGGCCCAGTGGCGCCGGTTGCGCCAGTTGCGCCCGTGGCACCGGTGGCTCCGGTGGCGCCCACCGGTCCTGCCGGCCCTGG
>CALMQC010000031.1 GCA_937871895.1 uncultured Roseateles sp.
GCGTGGCCACTTTTTCCGCATGTCCAATTCGCCCGTCACGCCGCCGCCCAACACTGCCCCTGGCGCCCCCAGCCGGGCGGCCAATGACCTTGGGTCGTCACCGACACCCACGCAGTGGGCCGACATCGTCGTGCAATTGGGCAATGAAGTGGCCGACCCGCTGGCGGTCGCGCTCAGCTATATCCAGAACCTGACCGACACCGGCAAGATCGACCGTCGCGGGCTGCTGCAATTGCGCCGCTGCATTGAAGGCGCGCGCAGTGCCGGCATGCTGGGCCAGCAACTGGGCCAGCTCGCCGCCAAGCGCAGCGCCACCAGCAGCGGTCGCCAAAACCTCACGCAGATGCTGCGCCAGTTGCTCAACCAGCGCAGCCGCGACACGCAAGCCCGGGGCATCCAGATCCGGCAGGTGCTGGAGCCGGTCGAGGTCTGGGCCGACGGCGTGCTGCTGTTCAGCCTGCTGACCTCGTTGATCGACTGGGCGCTGAGCAGCACGGACTCCAGCATCGAGCTGCGCCTGCACCTCACGCGCTGGCCGCTCAAGGCCCGCCTGGCTTGCCGCTTCGTTCACGGCGACCTGCACAGCGTTGGCCGTGATCCTGCGGACCGCAGCTCGCACGCCGATTCCCTGGCCTGGCGCCTGGTCGAACAGTCGGCCATGACGCTCGGCGTGTTGCCGCTGCGCGAGCGCGCCGACGACGTCACCGAGTTGATCCTTGAGTTCCCCAACGTCGTGGCCGACGAGGGCCCGCGTGCGCCCGGGGCCAGCGGCGTCCCGGGGGCCGAGTTGGAACCCGACCCGAACTACGCCGTGCCCTGGACCATGCCCGCGCCGCCGCCTCCGCCCGCGCCGGCCCCGGCGCTGCACGTGGCGCCCAGCCAGCGTGCCCAGGCTCTGGCGGGGTACCACGTGCTGCTGCTCACCTCCGACCGTGCGCTGCGCGACGAGGCCTTGCACGCCATGCTCTACCTTGGCGTGGTGGTCGATGTGGTCACCAGCGTCGGCGAGGCCGAGGAGTTCTGCCAGGACGGCCTGCCCCATGCCTTCATGTTCGACGCCAACGGCCGCAACCCCGCGCTGGGCGACTTGATCGCCGAGCTGCTGCGCCAGGCACCCGCCATGGCCGTGGTCGAGCTGCTGGCGGGCGATGCGCCCACGCGCCTCTCGACGGCCACGCCCGACGGCCTGGCCCGCATCGGCCGCGACAACCTCGGCGACTCGCTGCCGGGGCTCTTGATGTTCGAGCTCTCGCGGCACCGATAATCCGGCGCATGCCTGCGCCCACCCTGCCCCGCCGCCTGCTGCTGATTGCTGCCCTGTGCACCGGCCTCGCCGCGTGCGATGGCATCAGCCATGAGCGCGCACCGGCCGTGGACTATGTGCTGCTGGACGGCGCGCAGGTCGCCTCCAGCCAGTGGGCCGGCAAGGTCATGCTCGTCAACTTCTGGGCCACCAGCTGCGCCACCTGCGTCAAGGAGATGCCGCAGATCGTCGCCACGCACGAGAAGTTCAAGGCACGTGGCTTCGACACCCTGGCCGTGGCCATGAGCTACGACCCGCCGGCCTATGTGGCGCGCTTTGCCGAGACCCGCAAGTTGCCCTTCGGCGTGGCCATCGACAACACCGGCGTCGTGGCCGACCGCTTCGGCAAGGTGGCGATGACGCCGACCACTTTCCTGATCAACAAGCGCGGCGAGATCGTCAAGCGCTATGTGGGCGAACCGGACTTTCCGGCCCTGCACAAGCTGATCGAGACACTGATCGCCGAGGGCTGATCAGGCCGCGCCCGCGCCAGCCTCGAAGGCGGCGTGCGCCTGCTGGTCCGCGTGGTAGCTGGATCGCACCATCGCCCCCACGGCCGCATGCGTGAAGCCGAGTTCATAGGCCTCGGCCTCGAAGGCCTTGAACGTGTCCGGGTGCACGTAGCGGCGCACCGGAAGGTGGTGGCCTGAGGGGGCCAGGTACTGGCCGATGGTGATCATGTCGATGCCGTGGGCGCGCATGTCGCGCATCACCTGGCGGACCTCGTCGTCGGTTTCACCAAGGCCCACCATGATGCCGCTCTTGGTGGGCACGCCAGGCACTTCGTCCTTGAAGCGCTTCAGCAAATTGAGGCTGAACTCGTAGTCCGAGCCCGGGCGCGCTTCCTTGTAGAGGCGCGGCGCGGTCTCGAGGTTGTGGTTCATCACGTCGGGCGGTGCGGCCTTGAGGATGTCGAGCGCGCGGTCCATGCGGCCGCGGAAGTCGGGCGTCAGGATCTCGATCTGGGTCTGCGGTGACAGCTCGCGCGTCTTCTGGATGCACTCGACGAAGTGGGCAGCACCGCCGTCCTTCAGGTCGTCGCGGTCCACGCTGGTGATGACCACGTACTTGAGC
>CALMQC010000032.1 GCA_937871895.1 uncultured Roseateles sp.
CCTCATGGCTCCATTCTCTAGAGTTGGAGCCTCCTCGAAACCCGGGGCGGTTCAATGACCTCGCTGCGCTCACGGTCGATGAGCGCTCTAGGCTCGACAGAGTGAAAATTGCAGGCATTGACGGTTCGACGTTCTTTGCTGACTCAGCGAATTTCTCAGACGTACTTTCCAAATATTGGGATGAAGGAATTCCACCTGAGGCGTTTGGATTAGTTCGTGGCGCAAGGCGGCGTCTTGAGCACGACTTCTGGGTCGATAGTGAAATCCGATTCAGCCTTGCTGAGCCGGATTGGTATGTCGGCTTCTCGGCAGAATTCGTTAAGTCAATTGCAAAAGTTGATAAGAACAAGCGCGCTAGGCTGCTGGAGGCTATTGGGAAAATTGCCGAAGCACCCATCACGCCTCATGGCGACACGCTGAAACCGCTCACTGGCGAACTCTCGGGACTATGGAGGTACCGTATTGGGGATGACCGGCTTGTTTACAAGCCAGATAGTCGATCTAGGAGAGTAGTCTTGGTTTCCTTTGGGGCACGTGGGGGAGTATATGAGTAGATGCGTCAATTTCCGATGCCCTAATCAGTCTATCGAGGCGACTCGCGTCGGCATGCCACCACCTGGGGCGATCTTCAACGCTATGGCCTAGCTCCATGTCTTACGCAAAGCGAATCGGCATATTAATTTCAGTCCTTGCCTCAGCGGCTGCCATTGCGGCATATTTTATATTCCAACCAAAGTCTCCTGGCTTCAGGCTACCAGATACGCCCGAGAAGTTTCAGCTAGCTGAACAGCAAGCACACTGCGCAGGGATTTACGTCATCCTTCGCGCCTCTCTAAAACAGGAGAACCCGAACTATAAAGAGCTGGAAAGCAATTACTCTGGCGCACTTGAACGACACTCAACAGCGGCTTTGAAACTGTTCTTTGACCATGAAAGGACTCAAATGCAGATTGAGCGTGCTAGCCGTGACTTTGTGAAGAGTCTTGAAATGGCGCTCGCCCGAAAAGAAGATTTGAGAGATATTTTTGACGCCAAAGAATCTGAATGCATCGATGTGGAATTTAAGACGCTAGCCTTCATTCAACGCGAGCGTCAGTCATATGCTGAAAGTCGTTAACTTTAGTGGCCCCCGTGCTTCCCAACTCCTTAGTCAAGAGGGGTCCTTTGCTGGCAAGCCGGCTTCGCGCCCGTTAACTGCCAGGTCAATAGTTCCTTGAGCCCTGAATGCTCAGATTCCAATGTGATGCCCAGAAAGCAACCAACACTCTGCAGGAGCGCGGAGTTTCATTGAAGAGACTGTCAGCATATTTGGAGATCCGATGGAGTTGCCTTTTGCGGTCTGGCGAGCAATGCCAGTACCTGTTCAGGCTCTTGGCCATCAATTGCAGCGCCATGCGGATTCCAACTGACACGCTGGCTGAGCAAGGATGAAAGGGAAACCCATTGAGGCAAGAAGGTCAGCCCTACTGTTGACCACCTTGGAGACTCACGCTGAAGTGCAGAGCCTTCGAACCCCTTTTTTGCGAACCGGCCCTTCAAGTCGCGAGCAACTAAAGGCTGGGTTTCGCGTCCACTGTCCAGACTGGACTCGCGCGTCGCCCCCCCCTCACCTCTCCCTCAACGCCTCCTGCGACTTCAGCATCGGTCGCAGCAAGTAGCTCAGCACCGAGCGCTCGCCCGTCTTGATCTCGACGGAGGCGGTCATGCCGGGGATGACGGGGAGGGCCTCGCCCTTGTATTTGAGGTTGTTGCGCTCGGCCGTGACGATGGCGCGGTAGTAGCCGCCGTCGGGGGCTTTGTCGCCTTCGTTGATGGCGTCGGGGCTGAGGTAGGTGACCTTGCCTTCGAGGCCGCCATAGACGCTGAAGTCGTAGCCGGTGAGCTTGACCTCGGCCGTTTGGCCGACGCGCACGAAGCCGATGTCCTTGGGGCGGACGCGGGCCTCGACGAGGACGCGGGGGCCCAGAGGGGCGATTTCGAGGATGGGGGCGCCGCTGGCGACGACGCCGCCGACGGTGCCGACCTTGATGGACTTGACGACGCCGCGCACGGGGGACTTGAGCGTGGTGCGGACCAAGGCGTCCTGGCGCACGATCTGCTGCTCGTCGAGTTGGGCGAGGTCGGACTGGACGCGCACGAGGTCGGTCGCGGCCTCCTGGCGGAAGCGGCTGATGCGCTCGGTCTTTTGCTGCTGTATCTCATTGACCTGGCGCGAGAGGCGCATGACCTCGACGTCGCTCATCAGGCCCTTGGCGGCCATGGTCTGGGACAGCTGCAGCTCTTTGCCGAGCATGGCGATGCTGCGGTTGAGCGAGGCGACGGATTCGTCGAGCAGGCGGCGGCGGGCGTCGAAGGATTCGATCTCGGCCAGCGCGTAGCGGGACTTGGGCTCGACCTCGGGCGGGAAGCTGAGCGTGGTGCGGCCGTTGGCCTCGGCCGTGAGGCGGGCCACGGCGGCGAGCAGCGCGAGGCGGCGCACCTGGCCTTCGTTCTGCTGGGCCTCGACGCGGGTGGGGTCGAGCAGGGCGACGTCTTGCCCGGCCTGCACCTCCTGGCCTTCACGCACGAGCAGCTCGCGCAGGATGCCGGAGTCGAGGCTGGCAATGATCTGCTCGCGGCCATCGGGGACGACACGGCCCTCACTGCGGGTCACTTCGTCCACATGGGCGAGGCTGGACCAGGTGATGGCGACGATGACGATCACGCACAGCAGGTAGAGCGCCCAGGTGGCGCGCGGCAGGGGCTCGTCCATGTGCGCGGCATGGATGGCGCTGACGAAGGGGACGTCGTGCTTGGTGAGCGAGGTCATGGACTCAAACGGACGCGGAACGCTGCACGGGCTGGGCGGCGGGGTGCATGTGGACGGCCGGGTCGCTGGGGGCAGCGGGGCGCACGCCGGAGAGCGCAGCCAGCACCTGGTCACGCGGGCCGTCCATGACGACGCGGCCGGCATCGACGACGACGATGCGCTGCACCAGCTCCAGTGCGGCCGGACGGTGGGTGACGACGACGAGCGTGCAACTGCCCGCCGCATCACGCAGCTGGCGCAGGAAGGCGAGCTCAGACTGCGCGTCCATCGAGCTGGTGGGTTCGTCCATCAGCAGGATCTGCGGCTTGGTGACCAGGGCGCGCGCCAGGGCGACGAGCTGGCGTTGGCCGCCGGAAAGCAGCTGACCCATTTCGCCCACGGGCAGGTCCCAGCCCATGGGGTGGGCGGCCACGACCTTGTCCAGGCCGGTGAGCTTGGCGACCTCGACAAGGCGAGAGGCATCGAGATGGGCGCGGTTCATCAGCACGTTGTCGCGCAGCGTGCCCAAGAAAAGCCGCGGCTCTTGCGACACGAAGCCGACGCGGGCGCGGTACTCGGCAGGGTCCACCTGGCGCAGGTCGATGCCATCGACCTCGACCATGCCCTCGGTGGGCTGGTAGAGGCCGCCGAGCAGCCGCAGGATGGTGGACTTGCCGCTGCCGATGCGGCCGAGGATGGCGACGCGCTCGCCGGCCTCCAGCCGCAGCGTGACGTTCTTGAGCACCTTGGGCGCCGCGCCTTCGGGGGCCTTGCCGGGCGCGGGCGCCTGCGGCGGGTAGCTGAAGCCAACCTCGTGCAGGCCGACCTTGCCGGTGATGGTGGTGAGGGGCACGTAGTTGCGCTGGCTTTCGCGCTCGACGGGCGCATTCATCATGCGGTCCAGCGAGACCATGGCCGCGCGTGCGCCCTGGTAGCGGGTGGCCAGGCTGGTCAGGCTGCCCAGCGGCGCGATGGTGCGGCTGGCGAACATGATGGAGCCCATCAGCGCACCGGCGGAGATGAGGCCGTCGTGGATCAGGTAGACGCCCCAGACCATCATCACAAGGTTGATGGCCTGCTGGGCAGTGGCCGAGATGTTCATGCTCCAGCTGGAGAGCGAGCGCGAGGTGAGCGCGGTGTCGGCCACCACGGCGGTGGACTGCTCGTAGCGGCGCAGGAAGCGCCCTTCGGCGCCGCAGGCCTTGACGTCTTCCAGGCCTTCGAGCGATTCGACCAAGGTGCCGTGCAGGTCAGCGGTCTCGGAGAGATTGGTGCTCATGGCCTTGCGCAGCGCACCCTGGATGACCCAGGACAGCCCAAGGATGACGGGCACCGCGATCACCAGCACCCAGCCCAGCGGCCCGCCGATGACGAAGGTCATCCCGATGAACAGGAAGAGGAAGGGGATGTCGGACAGCGCGGACAGCGTGGCCGAGGTGAAGAACTCCCGCACCATCTCGACCTGCGCCATCGCATGCGCGTAGGAGCCCGCCGACGCGGGCTTGTGCTCCATGCGCACGCCGAGGGTCTGGCGGTAGAGCTTGGCGCCGACGATGAGGTCGGTCTTGCGGCCGGCCAGGTCGATCAAATGGCTGCGCAGCTGGCGTGAGAAGAGGTCGAACATCAGCGCGATGCCCGCGCCGACGGCCAGGGTCCAGAGCGTGACAAAGGCCTGGTGCGGGATGACCTTGTCGTACACGACCGACATGACCAGGCCGGAGACCAGCATCAGCACGTTGGACAGCAGGGCCGCCAGCATGGACGCGCGGTAGTAGGGCAGGAAGCGCTTGAGCGTGCCCCAGAGCCAGTGGCCGTCAAGGCCCGAGCCGCGCAGGTCGATCAGCCGGGCCTCAGGCCGCGAGCCGGCCGAGATCTCGACGGGCGAGGCGGCCAGGATGAAGCCGGTGTATTCGCTAGCCAGCTCGTCGGCGCTGGCGGGCACGGCGGCGGCCTCGGGGCCGGGGAAGACGACCTCGAAGCGGCCGTCGTCCAGCGCGCGCACCAGCACGCAGGCGTCGCCACCCTTGAGCAGCAGCACGGCGGGCAGCAGCAGCGGGTGGATCTCTCGAATCTCTTTGCGCAGCAGGCCGGCGTTGTAGCCGGCCTCGCGCATCATGCGGATGGCGCCGTCGGGCGTGAGCTGGCCCTCGACGGGCGCGCCGGCACGCAGGGACTCGACCGAGCGCGCGCGCCCGTGGTGACGGGTGATCCAGGACAGGGCCTGCAGCAGCGGGTCGCCGACCGGCAGGCTGGCCAGTTCGCTCAGCGCCTCGGCGCCCAGGTCGCGCTCCGGCGGCTGGGCGTTGTTGGCGGCCAGGCGCAGGCCGGGCGCGTCACTGCCTTGGTCGAAGAAGGGGTCATGTCTGGAGGCCATGGTGGCTTACTGCTTGGCCCGCTCCGCCAGGGCCAGCCGCTCGAACTCGGCTTCCATGTCGCGCACGATGCCGGGGATGTCGAAGAGCGCACTGCTGCGGCCGTGTTCGGCCAGGTAGCGCTTGTAGGACGCCGCGCGTGCGGGCTGCTTGCCGATCTGGATGGCGCGGGCCTCGTACTCGGCCAGCGTGGTGGTGATCAGGTCGGGCAGGCCCACGGCGGTGAGCAGGCTGCCCGCCATGCGCGAGATGTAGGTGCGGCCCGAGCGGGTCAGGATGGGGGTGCCCATCCAGAGGCAGTCGCTTGCGGTGGTGCCGGCGTTGTAGGGGAAGGTGTCGAGGAAGAGGTCGGCCAGCTGGAAGCGGGCCAGGTAGTCCTGCGGCTGGGCGCGCGGCGCAAAGATCAGGCGCTCGGTGGCCACGCCTTCTTCGGCGGCGGTCTGGATGAGGTTCTGCTGGGCAAAGACGTTGTCGGCCAGCAGCCAGAGCACGCTGCCCTCCACGGCGCGCAGGATGCGCATCCATGAGCGGAAGACCTCTTCGCTCATCTTGTGGTTGTTGTTGAAGGCGCAGAAGACAAAGCCCGACTCCGGCAGCCCGGCCTGAGCGCGCGTGGGCGCGGGCGAGGCGCTGCGCTGCCGGTCGCTGACCTGGTAGCAGTGCGGCAGGTAGATGGGCTTCTCGCTGTAGTTCGGCAGCACCTCGGCCGGCATCACGAAGCGGTCGGCAATGATCCAGTCCACCCCCGGCAGGGCCGAGGTGGCGGGCAAGCCCAGGTAGCCGGCCTGGATGGGGGCGCCCCGGTAGGCCAGGATGTTGGGCCGCGCGCCGCTGGTGAGGCCTTGCAGGTCCACGAGCACGTCGATGCCTTCATCGGCAATCAGCTGGGCCACCGCCATGTCGCTCAGAGCGTGCACCGGGTGGTAGGTGTCGAAGCCGGCCTTGATGCGGCTGCGCAGCTCGGTGCCGTCCTCACGGCTCCAGGAAAACGCGTGCACCTCGAAGCGGCTGCGGTCGTGCAGGCCATAGAGCTCGGCCGTCAGCAGGCCCACGGCGTGCATGTGCAAATCGCCCGACAGGTAGCCGATCTTGATCTTGCCCTCGCGGCGCTTGCCCGTCAGGCGGTGCAGCGGCTTGCCGTGGTACTTGACGACGCGGTCGGCCACGAATCGGCGGGCTATCAACAGCTGCATCACCGGGTCGTCGCTCTCGTCCAGCATGCCCAGCAGCGAGGTGTTGGTCAGCAGCTGGTTGTGGGTCACCTCGCCCACGGTCTTGAACACCGGCCACTCGCACTGCTTCTGGCGGATGTGGACGTAGTGCTGGATGACGTCGGGCTGCTCGGCCTTCATCTCCAGCGAGCGCACCATCAGCGCTTCGGATTCGTCGTAGCGCTTTTGGTCTTCGAGCAGGCGCGCGGCGTTGTTGATGCCGTGCAGGCGCAGGTCCAGCGGGTCCGTGCCCAGGCCCTGGGGCTCTTCGATCTCGTAGACCTGGCGCCAGGCGTCCAAGGCTTCTTCGTGGCGCCCCAGGTGCTCCAGCTGATGCCCAAGGTTGAGCCGGGCCTGGGCGAAATTGGGAGCCAGCTTCAGTGCGGTCTCATAGACCTCCACGGCCTCGGCGTGGCGGTGCTTCTCGCCCAGCAAGGTGCCCCAGTTGAAGCAGGCCACCTGGCGCAGCGGCGAGTCGGAGGCCTCAACCCAGGTCTTGTAAAGCAGGATGGCTGCGTCGATCTGCCCAGCCGCCTGCAGCTTGCCGGCAGTCTCCATCAGCTGGGGCAGGCCCATGGCGCCGGTGCGCGCTTCGTTCAGCCACTGCTCAACAATGGCCAGGCCATCTGGGGAGGCGGGGGCGGGAGTGGACATATCCATGGGCGGACAAGCGCGGCCGAAGCCGCGCCTGGAATTGGGGCTTTGGCTGATGTTAGGTCGCCCCTCCCGCTAAAGAGGCCCCGATCAGGCCACGGATTGCCCAGTATTTCGCACCCGGCTGGCCCCTTACCGATCAAGCGGCGCCGAGGTAGTCCGTCTTGCCCAGCGGCACGCCCGCGTGGCGCAGCAGCGCGTAGGTGGTGGTGGCGTGGAAGTAAAAGTTGGGCATCGCGTAGTGGCGCAGATAGGTCAGCCCGTCGAACTTAAGCGGGTCGCCGGAGCGGCGCGGCACGGTGATGACGCGGTCTTCGCTGCCCACCAGGGCCTCGGCTGGGATGGAAAGCACGTAGTCGCGGGTCTTCTTGATGCGCTCGATCAGCTCGTCCAGGCTGGCCTCGTTGTCCTCAAAGCGGGGCGCGTCCTGGCCGGCCAGGCGGGCCATGCAGGCCTTGGCGGCATCGCTGGCGATCTGGATCTGGCGCGGGAAGGGCAGCATGTCGGGCGCCAGGCGCAGGGTCAGGTAGACGGCCGGGTCGAACTTCTTGGTCTCGGCATGGGTGCGCGCCAGCTCCAGCCAGGTGAGCATGTTGTTCAGCATGCGGGCAAAAACGGGGCTGCTGGCGGCGTGCATCGAGATCTGGGTCATGGGGGGGGTCCTGAGAGGTGGTTGAGGGTGTTTGCGGGAAAGCGATGGTAGGCAGCATGGCAATGCCCGCACCACCCCCACGGCAAAATGCCGTCTGCTATGAACATCATCATCCTTGACGACTACCAGGACGCCGTGCGCAAGCTGCAGTGCGCGGCCAAGCTGGAGCCGCTCAATGCCAAGGTGTTCACCAACACGGTCAAGGGCATCGGCCAGCTGTCGGTGCGGCTGCGGGACGCCGAGGTGCTGGTGCTGATCCGCGAGCGCACGGCCTTCCCGCGTTCGCTGCTGGAGAAGCTGCCCAAGCTCAAGCTGATCTCGCAGACCGGCCGGGTCGGCCCCCACATCGACATCGAGGCCTGCACGCGCCTTGGCATCGCGGTGGCCGAAGGCGTCGGCGACCCCAATGCCCCGGCGGAGCTGACCTGGGCCTTGATCATGGCCTCGATGCGCCGGCTGCCGCAGTACATCGGCAACCTCAAGCACGGCGCCTGGCAGCAGGCCGGGCTGAAGTCGGCGTCCATGCCGGTGAACTTTGGCCTTGGCATGCTGCTGCGTGGCAAGACGCTTGGCATCTGGGGCTACGGCCGCATCGGCCAGAAGGTGGCCGGCTTTGGCCGCGCCTTTGGCATGCAGGTGCAGGTCTGGGGCAGCGAGGCTTCGCGCCTCAAGGCCGAGGCCGATGGCTTTCGCGCCT
>CALMQC010000033.1 GCA_937871895.1 uncultured Roseateles sp.
AGCACCTACACCAGCACCTGCACCCACTCCTGCACCCACGCCTGCACCCACGCCTGCTCCAGCGCCTACGCCCGCGCCCACGCCGGCTCCTACGCCGGCTCCTACGCCTGCTCCTACGCCTGCTCCTACGCCTGCGCCAGCGCCGTCGCCTGCAACCCGGCTCTGGGCCACGGCGGACGACACCTTGACCCTGGCGGTCGGCGCTTCGGCCTCGGTCATCAGCAATGACCGTTATGCCGACGCGCCGGTGCGCCCGGAGCAAGTGGTGGTGCGCCTGCTACCGGGCGGCGGCCTGGACAACGCCCAGTTGTCGAGCAGCGGGGTGTTGACGGTCCCGGCCCGCACGCTGGCCGGGGACTACCTGCTGCGCTACGAGATCTGCCTGGCGGCGAGCCCGAGCGACTGCAGCAGCAGCGCCGTGCGACTGCACGTCGAGGTGCCCACGGTGCAGTTGCTGCCCAATGGCCTGACACCCAATCAGGCGGTCTCCGGCGGCTTCGGCATCGTCCAGATCGCCATCAGGCCGACGACCATCAGCGTGCCGCTGCCCACGGCCACGCATGGTGCCTACAACTTCCCACTCTCGCAGTTGGACGCCGCGTTCAGCGACTTCTATCCCATGTCGGATGCCACGGCGCAGACGATCAATGCCGTCAACTACTGGCAGGAGCGGCTGGACCGCCTGAGCGAGGAACACCCCGACTGGGACGCCGCACAGCTGGCCTACTGGCGCACCGCACTGACGGACCACATCGCCACCCTCTCCAAGGACCTGCCCCAGCAGTTCTTGGATGCGCGCCAGAACTTCTGGGACACCCTGACTGCGCCGCCCGACCCCGCCGCCCAGCGCCGCGTGGATGAGCTCAACCGCGAGATCCAGGACCTCCTGGTCGCGATCCGCAAGTCGGAGAGCGCCACACGCGCCGCCTCGCAGGTGGTGAACCTGGTGACGCTCGGCCTTGGTGGCCTGATCGTCGAAGAGATTGGCAAGGGCGTCGAGGGCAAGATGTACGACGATCTGGCCAAGCTGTGTGCCGAGCGTGCGGCGCTGGACGGCAGCTCGCGCCGGACCGTCGTGGCGGCGGGCATGACCAACCAGCTCATCAACCTGCTGGAGCGCGGCGGGCCCTACAACCCGGACGAGACCGAGCTGATCAACCAGATCGGCGGCATGGTGCAGCAGAGCTCGGTGCAGGTTGCCGAGACCTCGTCACGGCTGTTCAGCAACTGGATGCAGGAGCAGCAGGAGCTGCGCCGCATGCAGGGCGTGAACCTGGCCATGCTGTTCGACACCGGCACACCGGCGCCAGACTTCACCGCCCAGGCGCTGGCTTCCGCAGGTTTGGGGCCGGCGGGCACAGGCACCTATGCCTCGCTGGCCTTTGCCGCCACGGGCACCGCTGTGGCGGGCCTGGGCAACCTGGCTGACGGCCTGCGCCTGACGGACCGGCTCAAGGCCCTGATCTACCCCTATGCCGCACGCCGTGGCGTGAACCAGGCGGGCGAGCTGATCGACCTGGCCGAAGACGCGGCCGATACGGCGCGGCGCACGCCCTGGAAGTCAGCCCAGCCGCTGCGCCGCATGGCGCAGGACGGCAAGCTCATCACCTCGATGGACGACAGCCTCAAAGCCGTGGAGGCGCGCCGCGCCGCCAAGGGCCTGCAAAGCGTGGCCGGCGAGGCCGGTGAGCTGACCAAGCTGGCACGGGGCCTGGACATCGCAGGCGATGCCGCCGACGGGCTGCAAAAGGCCTTCAAGGCCGCCGGTCGCGGGCTCAAGGCCGTCAAGGCCAGCGTGGGCGCCTTCCTCAAGGTCGCCGGCCCCATTGGGGATGTGGCGTCCATTGCACTGGAAGTGGGCATGGCCGCCGGTCAAGCGGCCGACAGCTGGGACAACGGCCAGAAGCGGCTCGACGAGGCCGTGACCAAGGCCCGCAACACCCCGGTGGGCGTCGAGGAGCTGCGCAAGATGACCTCGACCGAAGACGGCCGCGCGCAACTGCTGGCCGTGCTGACGGGCCAGCTCGGCCAGCGCTCGGCCACGCCGCCGCCTCCCACCTTCTCCTTCCCATTTCTGAACAAGCCATGAGGTGCCACGCCATGTCTCCCTCCACCTCCGCGCGGCGCCACACAGGCAGCGCCTTTCGCCTGCGCTCGGCGCTGGCCCTGGCCGTCGCGGCCTGGGCCCTGCCGGGCCTGGCCAGCCCAGTGCTTCAGCAGTTGCTCATCACAACCGACCCCGGCGCCGCCGCATCACAGCCCGGCCTCAGCATCACGGGCCTGCCCGAGATCGACAGCGCCGCACTGCGCCAACTGCTCGGCCTGCAACTGGGCCGGCCGCTCAGCCCCCAGGCTGTGCAGGCCATGGTGACCGAGGTCAACCGCCGCCTCGCGGCCGCCGGCCAACCCTTCAGCGTGGCCAGCGTGCCCGACCAGGACGTGAGCCGGGGGCAACTGCGCATCGTCGTGACGCGCGGGCGGCTCGCGGCGCTGCGCATCACCGGCGCGGCGGATGCCGATGCCATCAGCCGCCAGTTCGATGCCATGCGTGGGGACGCCCCCATCGACGCTGCGGCCCTGGACGCCACGCTAGCGTGGATCGACCGCGCACTGCCCGGCCGGCAAAGCGAGGCCCGCTTCAGCCCCGGCGCGCAGCCGGGCGCCGTGGCACTCGACCTGCAGGTGCACGAGCCGGATCGGCTGGCTCTCTCGGCCGGCGCTGACAACACCGGCAGCCCCGTCACGGGCACGCGCCGCGTAAGCGCGGGGCTGACCATCAGCCGCCTGCTCGGCAGCAGTGACCAGGCCAGCCTGCGCGTCTCGGGCGACCCGAGCTTCGGGCACGCGCGCTCCTGGCAGGCCAGCTACCAGGTGGGCCTGCCCTGGCGCCATGTGCTGAGCCTCAGCGCCAACAGCGGCAGCATCCACGGCCGCATGCCCGAGCCGCTGGACCTGCGCGGCAGCAGCAGCGGCCAGAGCCTGCGCTACGAGATCCCGCTGCGCCTGACCGGCCCCTGGACCGACAGTCTCAGCCTCGGCTTTGACCACAAGCGCAGCGACAACAACCTGCTCTTCAGCGACACGCCAGTCACGCAGACGGTGACGGACATCGGGCAGTTCAGCGCCAGCTACAGCGCCGAGCGGCCCGACGCGCTGGGCCGCACCCGCGTCACGGCCACGCTCACGGTCTCACCCGGCGGCCTGATCGGGCACAACGACGATGCCGCGTTTGAGGCCACCCGCGCGGGTGCCAAGGCGCGCTACCAGGTGCTGCAAGTTCAGCTGGAGCGCGGCACGCAGCTGGGTGCGCTGCACTGGCAAAGCCAGCTGACGCTGCAACAGGCCAACGCCAATCTGCTGGGCAGCGAGCAGCTGAACGGCGGCGGCGTGAGCAGCGTGCGCGGCTTTGCCGAGGGCGCCGGCTACGGCGATAGCGGTTGGCTGTGGCGGAACGAACTGCGCGCCCCGAGCTGGCAGGGCCCGGCCGGCCTGGTGTTGACGCCTGCGATGTTGCTCGACGCGGCTCAGTTGCGCGTGCACACCGCGCTGCCCGGCGAGCCCGCCCGGCGCCATCTGGCCAGCGCGGGCCTGGGCCTCACGGCCAGCGGCCCCGGCAAGCTGAGCCTCAGCCCGCAATGGGCGCAGCGGATCAAGAGCGGCGTACCCAGCCAGCCCCAGCACGGCAGCCGGCTGCATGTGTCGCTGCAGTGGGCGGGCTTTTGAAGCCGGCCTAAAAGGCCTATACGGCCTATGCGGCCTAGGCCGCCGCATCCACCAGCTTGCGCGTGATCGCCGCGCGCAGCGGCGGCAAGTGGCGCGCCACGTCGATGACGGCGCGGCGTAGCGCCAGCACGGGGGCGCGGTCGTCGGTGAAGAAGCGCACCAGGGCATTGGTGCCGGTGTAGATGGGGCCGGCCTCGCGGCGGTGCTCGGCCTCGTAGGCCAGCAGCGGCGCGAGCGCGCCAGGGTCGGTGTTGGCATCGAGCCGTCGGGCCAGGGCCTCGATGCCGTAGAGGCCCAGGTTGTAGCCGTGGGCGGTGACGGGGTGCATGCCGACGGCCGCGTCGCCGATCAGCGCAAAGCGCGGGCCCACGAAGCGCTCGGCCCACACGGCCACCAGTGGGTAGATGTGGCGCTGGCCGGCCACCTGCATGGGGCCGAGGCGGCTGCCACAGGCACGCTCGATGGTGGCGGCGAGGTCAAGGTCGTCCATCGCGGCAATGCCGGGCAGTGCATGGTTGGCCACCGTCCAGACCGCTGAGCAGCGCTGGCCCGGCATGGGCAGCAGTGCGAGGGTGTGGCCCTCCAGAAAGCACTCCTGCGCCAGCCCCTCGTGCGGCTGCTCATGCGCCAGCGGCACCAGCAGCGCGCTGCGCCCAAAGTCGCGGTGCCGCGCGCCGATGCCCGCGAGGCGGCGTAGGGGCGAGAAGCGGCTGTCGGCCGCCACCACCAG
>CALMQC010000034.1 GCA_937871895.1 uncultured Roseateles sp.
GGCCCCCGCGCCTGCGCCTGCGCCAGCCCCCGCCAGCCCCTACCCCGACTACAACACCCAGGCCCTGGTGGCCGACCCCACCGGCATGGCCGAGACGGCCACGCAGATCGCCGCCAAGATCCGCATCGGGCTCAACATCGGCAACACGCTGGAGGCCACACCGGGCCGCAGCGAGACCGTCTGGGGCAACCCCAAGATCACGAAGTCGTTCGTCCAGTTCGTCAAGGACTCAGGCTTCAACGCCGTGCGTCTGCCCGCGTCCTGGAACCAGTACGCCGACGCCACCACCGCCAAGATCGAAGCTGCCTGGCTGGCGCGCGTGAAGGAGGTGGTGCAGTACTGCCTGGACGCCGACCTCTACATCGTGCTCAACATCCACTGGGATGGCGGCTGGCTGGAGGAGCACGTCACCCCCGACAAGCAGACCGACAACAACGCCCGGCAGAAGGCCTTCTGGCAGCAGATCGCCACCACCTTGCGTGAGTTTGACGGCCGGCTGATGTTCGCCAGCGCCAATGAGCCCAACGTCAAGACGGCCGAGCAGATGGCCGTCTTGATGAGCTACCACCAGACCTTCATCGACGCCGTGCGCGCCACCGGCGGCCGCAACGCCCACCGCGTGCTCGTCGTCCAGGGCCCGAGCACCGACGTCGAGCTGACCAACAAGCTGATGACGACCTGGCCCACCGACACGGTGGCCAACAAGCTGATGGCCGAAGTCCACTACTACACGCCCTGGAACTTCACCGGCATGACCAAGGACGAGAGCTGGGGCAACCAGTTCTATTACTGGGGCAAGAACAACCGCTCCACCACCGACACGGCCCACAACCCCACTTGGGGCGAGGAGGACACGGTGGACCAGTTCCTTGGCCTGATGAAGGCCCAGTTCGTGGACAAGGGCATCCCGCTCATCATTGGCGAGTACGGCGCTCAGACGCGCAGCACCCTCACCGGCGACGCGCTCAAGCTGCACTTGGAGAGCCGCGCCTACTACCTGCAGTACGTCACCGCCAAGGCGCGTGCCCTCGGGCTCAACCCCTTCTACTGGGACACCGGCAGCTTGCTCGACCGTGCCAACAACAAGGTGCTGGATCAAAAGTCGCTCGACGCCCTGCTGACCGGCGCCAAGTAAGCTGCGCCGCCATGCTCCTGCCCCGTCTTGCCGCCCTGTTGTTGGGCCTCGTCCTCGCTGCGCCCCTGGCCCAAGCCGCCGAACGCCCGCGCGTCTTCGTCCTCACCGACGTCGAGAACGAGCCCGACGACACGCAGTCCCTGGTGCGGCTGATGCTCTACGCCAACGAGCTGGACCTGCGCGGCCTCGTCGCCACGACCTCGGTGCACATGAAGGACGGCGTGCACCCCGCCTCCATCCGCCGCGTGATCGAGGCCTATGCCAAGGTGCTGCCGCGCCTGCGCCAGCATGACCGCGCCTATCCCGACGCGCAGCAACTGCAAAACCTCGTCGCCGCCGGCCAGCCCGGCTACGGCCTGCAGGCCATCGGCGAAGGGCGCGACAGCCCCGGCTCGGCCATGCTGCTGCGCGAGCTGCAACGGCCCGACCCGCGCCCGCTGTGGGTCAGCATCTGGGGAGGCGCCAACACGCTCGCCCAAGCGCTGCACACGCTGCGCCGCACCCAGCCGGCTTCTGCGGTGGCGCAGGCCGTGCAGCGGCTGCGCGTCTACACCATCTCCGACCAGGACGACACCGGCGCCTGGCTGCGCCGCGAGTTCCCTGAGATCTTCTACATCGTCAGTCCTGGCGGCTATGCCAATGCGACCTGGGGCGGCATCAACCTGGCCATCGAGGGCCTGGGCAACGACGTGATCAACGAGGTCGTCAGCAACGCCTGGCTGGCCCGCCACATCCAGCAAGGCCATGGCCCGCTGGGCGCCATCTACCCCGACGTCGCCTATGGCATGGAGGGCGACACGCCGTCCTTCCTCGGCCTCATCCCCAACGGCCTGAACGCGCCAGAGCACCCCAACTGGGGCGGCTGGGGCGGGCGCTACGAGCGCTACACGCCTAAGCGCGAAGACACCGACCCCAACGGCTTCACCGGCGGTGTGCCCATCGAGCCCGAGACACGCCCGATCTGGACCAACGCCATCGACCGCTACCGGCCCTTCGTGGCCGCCGCCCATGGCCGTACCGTCAAGCCCGGCGAGCGCGAGTTCAGCGGCTTTGCCGTCACCGTCTGGCGCTGGCGCGAGGCTTTTCAGAACGACTTCGCCGCCCGCTTGCGCTGGACCACGCACAGCCCCGCCGAGGCCAACCACCCGCCCGTCGTGCGCCTGGCGCAGCCCACCACGCTCGACGTGCGCGGCGGCGACTGGGTCACGCTTGACGCCAGCAGCAGCACCGACCCCGATGGCGACAGCCTCAGCTTCCTGTGGTTCGTCTACCCCGAAGCGGGCACGCTGAAGGAACCTCTGAACCTCGGCACCGAGAACCTCGCCCGCATCCGCTTCCAGGTGCCGGCAGTGAGCGCGCCCGCCACGGCGCACGTGATCCTGCAGGTCAGCGACAAGGGCAGCCCGGCGCTCACGCGCTACCAGCGCGTGGTGACGACGATCCTGGTCGTGCCGATCACGCTCGGC
>CALMQC010000035.1 GCA_937871895.1 uncultured Roseateles sp.
AACACCGCCCTGCTGGCCCTGGCCCGCCGCCTGCGCGAGGCCGGCCCCAGCCTGCAGGCTGCCAATGCCAAGGACCTGGCCAAGGCGGCGGACCTCGCCGCGCCGCTGCGCGACCGCCTCAAGCTCGATGCCAAGACCCTGGCCACCGTGGCCGAGGGCTGCGAGCAGATCGCCGCCATGCCCGATCCCATCGGCGAGATCACCGGCGTGCGCCGCCGCCCCACCGGCATCAGCGTCGGCCAGATGCGCGTGCCGCTGGGTGTGTTCGGCATGATCTATGAGAGTCGCCCGAACGTGACCATCGAGGCCGCCTCGCTCGCCATCAAGAGCGGCAATGCCTGCATCCTGCGCGGCGGCTCCGAGGCCATCCACAGCAATCTGGCCCTGGCTACGTTGGTGGCCGACAGCCTCGAAGAAGCCGGCCTGCCGCGTGAGGCCGTGCAGCTCGTCCCCACGACGGACCGCGCCGCCGTCGGTCTCTTGATCAGCTCGCCCCAGTGGGTGGACGTCATCATCCCGCGCGGTGGCAAAGGGCTGATCGAGCGCATCAGTGCCGAGGCCCGCGTGCCCGTCATCAAGCACCTGGACGGCAACTGCCACACCTATGTGGACGAGCAGGTCGACCTGGCCTTGGCGCTCAAGGTGACGGACAACGCCAAGACCCAGAAGTACAGCCCCTGCAATGCGACCGAGTCCCTGCTCGTGCACGTGGCGCAGGCGCCCGCCTTCCTGCCGCGCATCGCCGAGATCTTCCGCGCCAAGGGCGTGGAGATGCGCGGCTGCCTGCGCACCCTGGCCCTGGTGCCGGGCGCGGTGGCGGCCAGCGACGAAGACTGGTCCACCGAGTACCTGGCCCCGATCATCAGCGTCAAGGTGGTGGACTCGCTGGACGAGGCCATCGCCCACATCAACCGCTACGGCTCGCACCACACCGACGCCATCCTGACGACCAACCACCCCAACGCCATGCGCTTCCTGCGCGAGGTCGATTCAGCCAGCGTGATGGTCAATGCCAGCACGCGCTTTGCCGACGGCTTCGAGTACGGCCTGGGGGCCGAGATCGGCATCAGCACCGACAAGTTCCACGCCCGCGGGCCGGTGGGCCTGGAAGGGCTGACCTCGATGAAGTGGGTGGTGCTGGGGCAGGGCGAAGTGCGCGGCTGAAGCGCACCCGAAGCGGCCGACGCATGATGCTCCGACCCATGCAGAACTTGGCTGCCGATGCGCCTCCCAGCCCCGCGCTCGCACGTCGGGACTGGCTCCGCCTGGGGCTGACGCTGGCCCTGGCCAGCGCGAGCCAGGCGCTGCGCGCGCAAACGCCAGCGCGCGTCCTGGTCTACGGTGACGACGCCTATGCCCCGGTCATCTACCTGCAGGACGGGCGGCCTCAGGGATTTCTGGTGGACGTGCTGCGGCGGGTCGAGGCGCGCAACACCAATGGCATCACATTCGACCTGGAGCTGATGCCCTGGAGCCGCGCCTACCTGCTCGCGAGCCGGGGCAAGGGCGGGCTGATCGGCGTGTCACGCAATCAAGAGCGGGATGCGCTGTTCGACTTCTCCCGACCCATCTACAGCGATGACATCCGCGTCGTCGTGCTCAAGGGCAAGGCGTTTCCTTTCCGCGATCTGCCGGACCTGCGTGGCAAACGAATCGGCGGGGTGACGGGCGCCAGCTACGGCGAACGCGTCGACGCCGCCATCCGGGACGGGAACCTCGTCATCGACCGCGACATCGGCGCCGCCAGTCGCCTGCGCAAGCTGGCAGCCGGGCACCTGGACGCCGCGCTCATTGGCAATGGCGAGCGTGGCTTGGAATGGCTGCTGGCCCATGACCCTCGGCTGGCCGAGTACCGGGACCGCTTCGAGATCCTGCCAACACCGCTGACCCACGACCCCTTGCACCTGGCCTTTCTGAAAAGCATGCAACAGCGCAGCTTTCTGGACGCCTTTGACGCGGCCACCAAGGCCTTGGCCTTGCAGGTCTGAGCACGCGATCCCGTCAGCGTCTCAGGACTGCCGCCAGGGGTTGACGGGCGGGCCCAGAGGGTCAAAGGCGATCGGGGCGCTGTCGGCCGTGTACTCGGCCAGTTGGCGGGCCAGACGCGGCCGGCCCCAGTGCCACGCCACCGTCAGCGCCAGCAGCAGGCTCAAGCCGTAGAGCTGCATGAAGCCGGCGTAGCCCAGCAGACCGGCCAAAGGCTTGGCCAGGCCGAGAAAGGCCGCAAACAGCCAGCTCGCCAGGCTGAAAGCTCCCAGCAGCGCCGGGATGCGGGCCGTGCGCTCGGGCTCATAGGTCGGTGCCATCAGGCGCGGCAGCGCCCACTTGTGCAGTGCCAGGCCATTGAGCGTGAGCAGCGCCACCACGCTGAACTTGGCCAACAGCTTGCCCTTGGTGAACAGCACGGCCAGGTCAAAGCCGGTGTCGAGGCCAATGATGATCAGCCCGGTCACCCAGAGCACCAACAGAGCCTTGACCACCCAACTCGACGCGCGGCGCAGCAAACGGCGGTCTACCTGCCGGTGCAGGAACACGGCCAGGTCGCCCAGCACGATGGCTGCCGCCGCGCCAAAGCAGGCCACGACGTGCACGTACAGAGCGACCAATCGCAGCAGGGGCCATAGGGCAACGACGTCCGGTGATTGCATGGGCTTGGGCCTCGAATTGTTTCGGATTGCGCTACCCAAGCCCCTGCCAAACCTGAGGCTTGAGGGCTAAGGCATTGCTGCAGTTTAAAAATTCATCATGTAACCCAGGTGACAAATCGTCACGGCGGCGTCCCTGATCCAGGCTCCTTGACAGCGTTTACCATGACCAATTACATCCAACGCCGCCCAAGCACAGACAACGCTGACGGCGACTCAGCCAGCCGCCGCGGCCGCCACAGCAGGCAGCTGCGCCGCACGGACGGCTGGCAAACTCCCGGCCATGAGCGATTCCCCCTCCGCTGCCGCCGCCCAGCGCAAAGCCCTGGTGCTGTTTTCCGGCGGGCAGGACTCCACCACCTGCCTGGCCTGGGCGCTGGAGCGCTACGCCAGTGTGGAGACCCTGGCCTTTGACTACGGCCAGCGCCATCGCATCGAGCTGGAATGCCGGCACCGCGTGCGAGACGAACTGATACGGCGCTTCCCGGCCTGGGCGGCCAAGCTGGGCGACGACCATTTGCTCGACCTCTCCCTGCTCGGCCGCCTCAGCGACACCGCGCTGACCAGTGAACGCGCCATCGAGCTGCAGGCCAATGGCCTGCCCAACACCTTTGTGCCCGGGCGCAACCTGCTGTTCCTGACCTTTGCCGCCACGCTGGCCTACCGGCGCAGCGCCACGGTGCTGGTGGGCGGCATGTGCGAGACCGACTACTCCGGCTACCCCGACTGCCGCGACAACACCCTCAAGTCCCTGCAGGTGGCGCTGTCGCTGGGACTGGACGGCCCGATGACGGTGGAGACGCCGCTGATGTTCATCGACAAAGCCGCTACCTGGCGCCTGTCCGAGCAGCTCGGTGGGCAGGCGCTGGTGCAGCTGATCGTCGAGCACACCCACACCTGCTATCTGGGCGAGCGCGGTGCACTGCACGCCTGGGGCCATGGCTGCGGCCACTGCCCCGCCTGCGCGCTGCGCGCCAAGGGGCACAGTGCCTACCTGGCAGCTCAGGGCAAGGGGCTGCGTGGGGGCTTGGCGTGAACGCCTTCGGCTGGGCCTGCGCCGCGCTGCTGGCAGTGGTGGGCTTCTGGAGTGTTGGCGCGTACAACCGCCTGATGACCCTGCGCAACGCCATCACCGAGGCCTTTGCCCAGTTTGAGAAACACCTGCGCGAGCGCGCCAGCCTGTGTGATCGGCTGCTGGCCCAGGTGAGCGCCGCACTGCCCAGCGAGCAGGCGACCTTCGATGCCCTGGTTCAGGCCCAGTCGGAGGCGCTGTCTGCCGCCCAGAACGCCCGCGCGCGGCCCTGGTCGCCCGACTCCATCGGCGGCCTGGCCGTGGCCACCGCCCTGCAGACTGCGGCGCAAACCCGTCTGGTCTCGCTGCTCGACCACCAAGCCGAGCTGCGCCAGGCCCAGGCGCTGGACCCGCTGCTCGACGAACTCAAACTGATCGAACGCCACCGCGCCTTCACCCGCCAGGTCTTCAACCAGGCCGTAGAGCAGTACAACGACGCCCTGCGCCAAATGCCCACACGGCTGCTGACGCCCCTGTTCGGCTTCCGGCCAGCGCGCAGCCTCTGAGCCCGCTCAGGGCTCGCGCTTGCCGCTCAGGGCTTGTGCATCAGTGACAGGAACTCGCGCCGCAGGTTGGCGTCCTTCAAGAAGGCGCCCCGCATCACGCTGTTGCTCATCTTGGCGTCGGTGTCCTTGACCCCGCGCCAGTGCATGCAGAAGTGGTCGGCCTCCATCACCACGGCCAGGCCATCCGGTCGCACGCGACGCTGCAACTCATCCGCCAACATCACCACGGCCTCTTCCTGGATCTGCGGGCGGCTCATGATCCATTCGGTCAGGCGCACATACTTGGAGAGGCCGATGAGGTTGGAGTGCTCGTTGGGCAACAGGCCGATCCAGACCTTGCCCAAGATGGGGCAGAGGTGGTGCGAGCAACTGCTGCGCACCGTGATGGGCCCGACGATCATCAACTCGTTGAGGCGGCTGACGTTGGGGAACTCGGTGACCGAGGGCGGCTCCACATAGCGCCCCGCAAACACCTCGCGCACGAACATCTTGGCCACGCGCTTGGCGGTCTCCTGGGTGTTGTGGTCGCTGTCGGTGTCGATCACCAGGCTGCGCAGCACCGCCTGCATCTTCTCGGTCACCTCGGCTTGCAGCGCGTCCAGCTCGCCGGGCTCGATATAGGGCGCGATGTTGTCGTTGGCGTGGTGGCGGCAGCCGGCACTGACGAGGCGGTAGCGGATGCGCTCGGAGACCGGGGCGTCTGCAAGCGGCGGGGTCGGGGAGGGGCGTTCGGCGTCCATCGGCGGCATTGTGCGCGGAGGGTCCCTCCTACACTGCCGCCATGCCGAAAGCCCCCACGCCAGCCGTCATGCTGGCCACTGCGCCGACCCGCCCCGGCGCACCGCCGCTGCACCGGCTGCTGCTTCAGGCGGCCGACTGCGTCCAGGCCGTGCGCGACGGCCACTCCCTCACCGACGCCCTCGGCCGCGTCCCCTCCGAACTGCGCCCCGGCACCCAGGCGCTCAGCTTCACTGCGTTGCGCCGCCTCGGCGCCGCTCAAGCCCTGCGCCAGCAGCTCGCTCCGAAGGCACCGCCGCCGCGCGTCGAGGCGCTGCTGCTCACCGCCCTCGCGCTACTGTGGGACGCCGACGACGCCCCCTACGCCGAGCACACCCTGGTCGACCAGGCCGTGCAAGCCGCCAAGCAGCGCGCGCCGGCCTCGCAGGGCTTCATCAATGCCGTGCTGCGACGCTTCCTGCGGGAGCGCGAGGCGCTGAGCGCCGCCGCCCGGCGCGACCCGCTCGGCGCCTTCAACCACCCGCTGTGGTGGCTCGAAGCCGTCAAGCGCGACTGGCCTGCCCAGTGGCAGGACATCCTCGCCGCCAACAACCGCCCGCCGCCCATGGTGCTGCGCGTCAACGCCCGCCGCACCAGCGCCAGCGCCTACCTCGACGCGCTGGCCCATGTGGGCATCGGCGCCCGCCTGGTCGGGCCCGAGGTGCCGCAGGCCATCGTGCTGGACCGACCCCACCCGGTGCAGGACCTGCCCGGCTTTGCCGCCGGCGATGTCTCGGTGCAGGATGCCGCCGCCCAATTGGCGGCGCACTGGCTGGCCCAGGGCTTCGCGCCCGGCGCCCGCGTGCTGGACGCCTGTGCCGCCCCTGGCGGCAAGACCGCCCATTTGCTGGAGCTGCAAGAGCTCGACCTGCTGGCCCTCGACGCCGACGGCCAGCGCCTGCAGCGCGTGCAGGAGAACCTGCTGCGCCTGGGCCTGCGCGCCCAGCTCAAGGCCGCCGACGCCCGCCAGACCGCCACGTGGTGGGACGGCCGGCCCTTCGACGCCATCCTGCTCGACGCGCCCTGCAGCGCCGCCGGCATCGTGCGCCGTCACCCCGACGTGCGCTGGCTGCGCCGGCCCGACGACATCCGTGCCCTGGCCCAAACGCAGACTGAACTGATGGACGCGCTTTGGCCCTTGCTCAAGCCCGGTGGCCGCCTGCTCTACGCCACCTGTTCCATCTTTCGCGCAGAGGGTCAGGCCCAGGCCGACGCGTTTTTGCAACGCCAATCTGACGCCCAGCCGCTGCCCTTGGGCCCGCTGGGCGGGCATCTGCTGCCCGTCGCGGACAATGACCGGCCGGCCTTCGACGGCTTCTTCTACGCCCACTTCTTGAAGCGTCCCCCTTGAGTTGCCGCGCCGTCCTCCTTGCCTTTCTCGCCCTGGTGCTCGCCCTGGCTGGCGCTGCCGTCCGGGCCGATGGCATCGAGCTGACGCAGTTCCAGACCGAACGCACTGACGACGGCCTGGAGCTGAGCTTCTCCACCCGCTTTGAGCTCTCTCGCCCCGCCGAAGACGCGCTGCACAAAGGCGCCGCGCTTTACTTCGTGGCCGACGTCACCGTCTTTCGCAACCGCTGGTACTGGCGCGACTCCCGCGTCGGCCACGCCGAGCGCGTCTGGCGCCTGTCCTGGCAGCCGCTGACCCGGCAGTACCGCGTCTCCACAGGCGGCCTGCACCAGAGCTTCGCCACGCTGACCGACGCACTGGCCTCGCTGCGCGGCATCTCGGCCTGGCCCATCGCCGAGGCCAAGGAGCTGGACACCGATGGCCGCTACTACCTGGAGTTCAGCTTCCGGCTTGATGTGAGCCAGCTGCCCCGGCCGTTGCAGATCGGGCTCGGGTCGGTGCCCGGCTTCGGGCTCAGCATCGAGCAAAAGCGCGGCTTCAACGCCGACTTCAGCCTCAAAGCGCCGTGACCCGCAACACGCGTCTGGCCTGGGTGGTGGCGCTGGTCTCGGCCACCGGCGTGGCGGGGGTCGTGGCCTTCCTGCTGTCGGGCGGCGGTGGCGGGCAACGAGGCTTTTTTGACCGGCACTACGTCTGGCTCTTCTGGGTCAATCTCGGCGTCGCCAGCCTGCTGGCTCTGGTCATCCTCGGCGCGCTCGTCAACCTCGTGCTGCGCATGCGGCGTGGGCGCTTCGGCAGCCAGCTGCTGTTCAAGCTCGCCACCGTGTTCGGCCTCGTCGGCGTGGTGCCGGGCGTGTTGATCTACGCGGTCTCCTACCAGTTCCTGAACCGCACCATCGAAACCTGGTTTGACGTCAAGCTGGCCAGCGCGCTGGAGGCCGGCCTCAACCTCGGCCGCGGCACGCTGGACAACCTCGTCACCGACCTCGGCCAGAAAACGCGCGACGGCGCCGCCCAGCTGGCCGAAGGCAACAGCCCCCAACTGCTGCTGCTGGAGCGGCTGCGCGAGCAGATGGGCGCGCGCTCGGTCACCCTCGTCGGCATCGGCGGCCAGATCCTGCTGGAGAGTGGCGGCGACACCCGCCACCTCACCCCCGATCGCCCCAACGCCAACCTGCTGCGCCAGGCCCGCACCCAGGGCAGCGCCAGCCAGATCGAAGGCCTCGAAGACGAAGCCGCCGCGCTGCAAGGCCAGGCTCAGATCCGCGCGCTGGCCCGTCTGCCCAACACTCAGTTCCGGCTTGACCTCGGCGAGCGCTACCTGATGGTGGTCAAGCGCATCCCGCAAAGCGTGCTGGGCAACGCGCTGGCCGTGCAAGCCGCCAGCAACGAATACCAGCAACGCTCGCTGGAGCGCGACGGCCTGCGCCGCATCTACCTGGGCACGCTCACCCTGGTGCTGATCCTGGGCGTCTTCGGCGCCCTGCTGCTGGCGGTGGTGATGGGCAACCAGATCGCCCGGCCCATGCTGCTGCTGGCCGATGGCGTGCGCCAGGTGGCGGCGGGCGACCTCTCGGCCAAGCCCGTCTCACTGGCGCGTGACGAACTCGGCGGGCTCACGCGCTCCTTCGCCGACATGACCGAGCAGCTCTCCGACGCGCGCGAGCTGGTGCAGCGCAGCGTGACCGAGCTCGACGCCGCCCGCACCCATTTGCAGACCATCCTCGACAACCTGACCGCCGGCGTCATGGTGTTCGACGCCGCCGGCCGGCTGGAAAGCGTCAACCCCGGCGCCACGCGCATCCTGCGCCTGCCGCTCTCGGCCTATGTCGGGCGTGAACTCACCGAACCGCCATCGCTGGCCCGCTTCGCCGCCGAGCTGGCGCGCCGCTTCGAGCAGCAGCACGAGGCCGGTGAGCGCGACCACTGGCAGGAATCCTTCGAGCTGCAGCTCGACCCCGCGCAAGACCCGCTCACCCTGCTCGTGCGCGGCGCCGACCTGCCGCCGGACGAACGCCTCGTCGTGTTCGACGACATCACCGAGGTCGTCTCCGCCCAGCGCAGCGCCGCCTGGAGCGAAGTGGCCCGCCGCCTCGCTCACGAGATCAAGAACCCGCTCACCCCCATCCAGCTCAGCGCCGAACGCCTGCAGCACAAGCTCGAAGCCAAGCTCGAAGGCCCCGACCAGAACATCCTGGTCCGCTCGGTCGGCACCATCGTCGCCCAGGTGCAGGCCATGAAGCAGCTCGTCAACGAGTTCCGCGACTACGCCCGCCTGCCCTCCGCGCGGCTCGACCCGCTCGACCTCAACGCCCTCACCACCGAGGTCCTCAGCCTCTACGCCGAGGCCCAGGACGCCGGCCGCCTGCGCAGCGAGCTCGCCACCACCCTGCCCCTCATCAAGGGCGACGCCACACAGCTCCGTCAGGTCATCCACAACCTGGTGCAGAACGCCCTCGACGCCATCCATGACCGCGAGGGCGGCGTCGTCACCGTGCGCACCACGCTCAGCGTCACCGAGAACGGCCAGCCCCGCAGCGTGCGCCTGGCCATCATCGACAACGGCCCCGGCTTTGCCGAGAAGGTGCTCAAGCGCGCCTTCGAGCCCTACGTCACCACCAAGAGCAAGGGCACGGGGCTTGGGCTCGCGGTCGTCAAGAAGATCGCCGAAGAGCACGGCGCCCGCATTTCCCTGCGCAACCTGCAGCCCGAAGGCACCGAACCGGGGGAGGCCCCGGTGCTCGGCGCGCAGGTTTCGCTATCATTTTCAAATCTTGTTGCAGCGCCGGCCGTGCCCGCCGCAGCAGCGGCGAACTGAGGTTTCATGGCCACCATTCTTGTTGTCGACGACGAACTGGGCATCCGCGCGCTGCTCTCAGAGATCCTCAGCGACGAGGGACACACCATCGAGCTGGCGGAGAACGCCACGCAGGCTCGCGCCTACCGCGAGCGCGCGCGCCCCGACCTCGTTCTGCTCGACATCTGGATGCCCGACGTCGATGGCGTCACCCTGCTCAAGGAGTGGGGCGGCAGCGGCCTGCTCACCATGCCCGTCATCATGATGAGCGGCCACGGCACCATCGACACCGCCGTCGAGGCCACCAAGTACGGCGCCAGCGCCTTCCTTGAAAAGCCCATCACCCTGCAAAAGCTGCTGCGCTCCGTCGAGCAAGCCCTCGTCAAGACCACGCCGCGCCCCGCGCCCGCGCCCGTCGGCATGAGCAGCTACCTGCGCCCCGAGCCCCTGGCCAGCATGCCCGCCCCCGGCCACACGCTCCCCACCGTCAGCCACCACATCCCCAGCAGCCCCTCGTCCGAGCAAAGCTTCGACCTCGACCGCCCCCTGCGCGAGGCCCGCGATGCTTTTGAGAAGAGCTACTTCGAGTTCCACCTCGCCAAGGAAAACGGCTCCATGACCCGCGTCGCCGAAAAGACCGGCCTGGAGCGCACCCACCTCTACCGCAAGCTCAAGCAGCTCGGCGTCGACCTCACCCGCAACAAGCGCGGCGCCAGCTGAGCCAGCCCCGGGGGCTGGAGCCAAGGCCCACCCTTGTGCTACAGTCACGGACTCCGCTGACCGCCAGAAGTCAGCACCAGAGACACAAGGCCAAGTAGCTCAGTTGGTAGAGCAGCGGATTGAAAATCCGCGTGTCGGTGGTTCGATTCCGCCCTTGGCCACCAAAC
>CALMQC010000036.1 GCA_937871895.1 uncultured Roseateles sp.
CTCGCCACACCACCAGGTCGTCACGGCCGGCAGGCTCAGCGGCTCGCCCAGCAGGGCCTCGGCCACGCCGGGCCAGAAGGCCGAGAGCCCCGGGCTCTCCAGCCAGCCACTGCCTGGCGCATTGGCCACCACCACCTCGCCCGCGCGCAGCGCCTGGATCAGGCCGGGCACGCCGAGCTGTGAGTCCGGCCGCAGCTCCAGCGGGTCCAGGAAGTCGTCGTCCACCCGGCGCAGCAGCACATGCACGCGCTCCAGGCCGGTCAGGGTCTTGAGGTAGACCTTGTCCTCGCGCACGGTCAGGTCGCCGCCCTCCACCAGCGCGATGCCGAGGTAGCGGGCCAGGAAGGCGTGCTCGAAGTAGGTCTCGTTGCGCGGCCCGGGCGTCAGCAGCGCCACGCGGCTGCGCGCCCCGGCGGGCGAGAGCCGGGTCAGGCCGGCCAGCAAATCCCGGTAGCTGGCCGCCAGGCGCTGCACGCCCATCTCCCGGAAGGCCTGCGGGAACTGCTGGGCCACCACGAGGCGGTTCTCCAGGATGTAGCCCAGGCCCGAAGGCACCTGCGTGCGCTGCCCCACCACCCACCAGCGGCCGTCTTCGCAGCGCGCCAGGTCCACGGCCAGCACGTGCAGGTGCACGCCGCCGGGCGGGCGGCAGCCGTGCATGGGGCGCAGGTAGCTGGGGTGGGCCAGCACCAGGTCGGTCGGCAGCAGGCCATCGTGCAGCAGGCGGCGCTGGCCATATACATCGGCCAGCGTGGCATTGAGCATGCGCGCGCGCTGGCGGATGCCGGCCTCGATGCCCGCCCAGTCCTGGCTGCTGATGAGCATGGGCAGCAGCTCCAGCGGCCACTGGCGCGAGCGCGAGGAGCCGGGGTCGCCATGCACGTTGTAGCTGGCGCCGTCGTCCTGCACGCGGCGGCGCACGCGCGCCACCAGGGCGTCCAGCTCAGCGCCGCTGGCCTGCGGCGTGGCCTGCCAGAAGGCCTGCCACAGCGGCGAGAGGCTGCGCTGCGGCTCGCCCGGCGCATGCACCCGGCCCGTCAGCTCATTGACATGGCCTGGCCGGCTGGGCTGCGTGCTGCGATAGGCGGCAGGCAGGTCGCCCAGCGGTGTCGGGCGGGACTCGGTTGAAAACTCCAGGGCGCTCACGCCGGGCATTGTCCGCGTAGACGCCAGGGTGAAGCCCGGTCCGCTGTGGCTCTCGGCTTACAGCCCGGTGGCGCTGCGCAACAGCGTCACCCCTGTGGCCGCCGCCAGCCACACGCCCACGCGCTTGAGCAGGTCCGTGTCCAGCCGCCGCTCCGCCGCCGCCTGCGAGGGCCCAAAGCCCACCACCAAGGCGTGCGCCGGCAAGGCAATCACCAGCAGCGTCGCCACGATCAGCTCAAACCCGCCTTGCTCGGTGCTGCCGCCAAACTTGGCCCACAGCACGGGCCAGACGAGGGCGGCCAAAACGCCGGCGGCGGCGGCGGTGGTGGGGGTGGGGCGGAGGGTCATGGGGTC
>CALMQC010000037.1 GCA_937871895.1 uncultured Roseateles sp.
GCTGCTGCGCCAGCCCATCGTGGCGCTCTACACGCGTGACCAGGCAGCGGCGGCCGCCGCCGTGCCCCTACTGCTCTGGGTCTGGTTCTTCCACCTGGGCGACGCACTGCAGACCGTGGCCGCCTATGTGCTGCGCGCCTACCACGTGGCCACGCTGCCCATGGTGATCTACGTGCTGGCGCTGTGGGGCCTCGGGATCGGCGGCGGCTACTGGCTCGCCTTTGGGCCGGTGGCGGCCGGCGCCGTGGGCTTCTGGCAGGCGGCCACAGCCGGGCTGATGGCGGCCGGGGCCGCGCTGCTGGCGCTCTGCGTTTACGTGTTCAGGCGCTCGGCAATCGAAGCGTGAACACGCTGCCGCCGCCCTCGCGGTCTTCGCAGTGCACGCTGCCGCCGTGGCGCTCCGCGATCTGCTTGACCAGGCTCAGCCCCAGGCCCACGCCCCCCGCCACCTCCGCATGGCCGGGCAGGCGGAAGAAGGGCTCGAAGATGCGCGCGCGCATGTCCACCGGCACGCCGGGGCCGCGGTCGGCCACCAGGATCTCCCACTGCGCGGCCCGACGGCGCAAGGACAGCGTGGCCTCGGGGCCGCCGTAGCGGCGAGCGTTCTCCAGCAGGTTGCGCACCGCGCGGCGGACCAGGCGCTCTTGGCCCGACACCGCAGCGTCCGACAAACCCGCATCCGGCTCGAACGGGACCTCCGCGCGCGCGGCCTCCTCGGCCAACAGGCCCAGCAGGTCCATCCGCGCCGCCGAGCCCAGTTCACTGCCGGCATCCAGGCGGCTGGCCAGCAGCACTTCCTCGACGAGGGCGTCCAGCTCGGCCACATCGGTGTGGATCTCGCGCACCAGGCGCTCGCGCCCGTTTTCAGGCGCGTCCTGCAACATCTCGAAAGCCATCTTCAAGCGTGCCAGCGGCGAGCGCAGCTCGTGGCTGGCATTGGCCAGCAGGCTTTGGTTGGAGCGCACCAGACCCTCGATCCGTGCAGCGGCGCGGTTGAAGCTGGTGGCCAGACGGGCGACTTCATCCTTGCCTGTCTCGTCCACCCGGTGGCCGAGCTGACCAGCGCCAAATTGCTCCACGCCGCGCTGCAGGGCCTCCAGCCGACGCGTGAGGCGCCGCACCACCGGGAATGCGCCCAGCGCCACGCCGACAAACAGCAGCACCAGCACCGTGAGCAAGGCACCGCCGCCCCCCAAGCCTGGGCCTGGGCCGGGGCCAGGTCGGTTCAGCCACAAAGGCAGCCAGGAGGCGTCTTCTGGGCGCGCACCAGGTCGTCCACCTGCGGGCGGGCGTGGGCCGCGCACCATCTCCATGACCCGGCCGTCGCCCAGCGACGCCGTCACGAGGATCACGCCCACGTCGTCGCTGCGGCGTTCAAAGGCCTGGGTTGAGGCGATGCGCTTGCCCTTGGCATCCAGCAGCGCCACGGGCATGCGCAGGCGCTGGCCCCAGTCCTTGAAGGCCTCCGCCTGCTCGTCTTCGGGCGCGGAAGCCGGCGGCAGCGCAAGCTTCAGCAGCTCGGCCATGGCCGTCATGCGCTCGCCCGCCGCCGTCTCGATGTTGCCGCGCTCCTGCTCCATGTGCCGCTGGAACAGCCAGGCCGAGCCAAAGGCAAAAGCCAGCAGCAGGACCACCAGGGTCAGGTAGATGCGCAGGTAGAGCGACTTCAACTCAAAGGCCCACGGTGCATGAAGCCGCCCACAACGGACGAAAACGGGGGTATTCCGGGGCCGAGCGCCGAGCCGCCCCAAGCCGGCCCACCTGAAGCATCATGGGGCTCAATGTCCCAGGCTGCTTCGTCCCCTCGGGGGACCGGCCGGACTCGCCCGCATTCAGCGCGGCGAGGGTGGACGAGGGGCTCCATGTCATTCGCCGTCGGCGTCCTGCTTCTTGGCGAACACGTAGCCCGCGCCGCGCACCGTCAGCACGCGACGCGGGTTCTTGGGGTCGTCCTCGATCACGGCGCGGATGCGCGAGATGTGCACGTCGATGGAGCGGTCAAAGGCCTCCAGCGGGTGGCCCTTGAGCGCGTCCATGATCTGGTCACGCGAGAGCACGCGCCCGGGGCTGCGGGCCAGCACGACGAGCAGGTCGAACTGGTGGCTGGTCAGGTCGCACAGGGCGCCGTCGAGCCGGGCGCAGCGCGCAGCGAGGTCGATCTCCAGCCGGCCAAAGCGCAGCACCTCGTCGCCATCAAGCTTGGGGTCGGCGCGGCGCAGCAGGGCCTTGACGCGCGCCAGCAGCTCCCGAGCCTCGAAGGGCTTGGCCAGGTAGTCATCTGCGCCCAGCTCCAGACCGAGGATGCGGTCCATGGGCTCGCCGCGGGCGGAGAGCATCAGGATGGGCTGGTGGCGCCAGCGCGGGTCGCCCCGCAACTGGCGGCAGAAATCGAGCCCGTCGCCATCGGGCAGCATCAGGTCAAGCACCAGCAGCTCGAAGCGGCCACCGGCAAGCGCACTGCGGGCGGCAGCGAGCGAGGCCGCCGCACTGACCTCGAAGCCGGCGGCGTGCAGGTAGTCGCCCACCATGTTGGTGAGGCGGGTGTCGTCGTCAACGAGGAGCAGGCGTGCTGGCAAGTGCAGGGTCCTTTCGCTGCTGGCCCATCAACCCGGTGCGCGCTTGGCCATGCGGGCGGCGCGCTTCTTGGCCAGGTCGGCCAGCTTGGCGCGCTGCTCGGGCGTCAGCACACGCGCGGCGTCCACAGCCGCTTGCGTCATGCGCTTGCTGACGGCGTCGTGGGCCAGCGAGAGCTTGGCACGCACGGCCTCGATGGCGGCGGCGTCCACCACCGTAGCGGTGAAGAGGTCGCGCATCTGGGTATGCAGTGCGGCATTCGCGTCGTGCTGGGCCTTCAGGTCCGCGCGGGCGGCCTTGAAGATGGCGTCGATCTGACTGCGCTGGGCGTCGGTGGCGTTGACGATGTCGAGCATGTGCTCGCCAAAACCGTGGCCCATCATGCCCATGCCAGGGCCACCCATGCGTTCAGGGCCACCGCCCATCGGCCCGGGGCCATGGCCTTGGGCCTGGGCACCCACGGCAGCGGCGGCGAGAACCAATGCCAGCGAGCCGGCACGGAAGAAAGCACGCGTACGGGACCTTGTCATTGCTTCACTCCATCAAGAGAGGTTGGGGTGAGGGAATGGTCGCGCCGCTGTGTGAGCGGATCGCCGGCCGCTGGTAAAGAAGGGTGAACGGCGCTTTACGCGCCGGCCTATTTGATGGGCTTGAAGCGCATGCGCTTGGGGCGCGCGCCCTCCTCACCCAGGCGCTTTTTCTTGTCGGCTTCGTACTCGTGGAAGTTGCCGTCGAAGAAGAACCACTGCGAGTCACCCTCGCAGGCGAGGATGTGGGTGCAGATGCGGTCCAGGAACCAGCGGTCATGGCTGATGACCATGGCCGAGCCGGCAAACTCCAGCAAGGCTTCTTCCAGCGCACGCAAGGTTTCGACGTCGAGGTCGTTGGACGGCTCGTCCAGCATCAGCACATTGCCGCCCTGGGCCAGGGTCTTGGCCAGGTGCAGGCGCCCACGCTCGCCGCCGGAGAGGCTGCCGACGAGCTTTTGCTGGTCATTGCCCTTGAAGTTGAAGCGGCCGATGTAGGCGCGGCTGGGCATCTCGAACTTGCCG
>CALMQC010000038.1 GCA_937871895.1 uncultured Roseateles sp.
CTGGCGCCAGGCCCATGGCGCCTTGGCAGACGCCCACGCGCGCCAGCAGTCGCTGCAGCAAGAACGCGATCGCCTGCAATGGCAGATTGACGAACTCGACAAGCTCGCCCCGCAGCCACAGGAATGGGACGATCTGCAAACCGCACATAGTCGGCTAGCCAACGCCCAGGCCCTGATCGATGCCGCGCGCCAGGCACTGGACGCACTGGCAGACGCCGACACCCACGCCCTCGGTCTGCTGGAGCAAGCCGCACAGGCCTTACAGGCCCAAGAGCGCCTGGAGAGCGACTTTCGCAACCCGCTGGACGTTCTGCAAGGCTGTGTGGCCCAGGCTGAAGACGCGGCGCACTCTCTGCGCGCCTACCTGCGCCACGCCGAGCCCGACCCCGACCGCCTGGCCGAACTGGACGCACGCATGGCGCAGTGGGTGGGTCTGGCCCGGCGCTACCGGCGCAGCCCCGAGGAATTGCCCGATCTGCTAACCCAATGGCGCACCGAGCTTGCTGCACTAGATGCCGCCACCGATCTGGAAAGCCTGCAACAAGCTGAGCAGGCCGCCCAGGCTGCCTACCAGGCTGAAGCCCGCACGGTGTCCAAGGCACGCACTCAGGCCGCGCCGCGCTTGGGCCAGGCCATCACGCAGGCCATGCAAGGGCTGGGCATGCAGGGCGGCGTTTTTCAGGTCCAGCTGGAAGCCCTGTCTCAGCCCCAGCAAAGCGGGTTGGAAGATGTCGCCTTCCTGGTGGCCGGCCACGCGGGCAGCACGCCGCGCCCGGTGGGCAAGGTGGCCTCGGGTGGCGAACTGTCGCGTATTGCACTGGCCATTGCTGTCACCACCAGCCAGCTAGGCACGGCGCAGACCCTCATCTTCGACGAGGTCGATTCCGGCGTGGGTGGAGCCGTGGCCGAGACGGTGGGCCGCTTGATGCGTCAGCTGGGGGCCGATCGGCAGGTGCTGGCGGTCACCCACCTGCCGCAGGTGGCTGCTTGTGCCAATCACCACCTCGTGGTGTCCAAGCAATCGGATGGCCAACGCACTAGCAGCACGGTGCGGGCAGTCGACGGCGAAGCACGCGTGGGTGAAATCGCCCGCATGCTGGGTGGCGAGAAGCTCTCCGGCACCACCCGCGCCCATGCCGCGGAAATGCTGCAATCGGGGGCCTGATGGAAATTGTGCTCATCACCGGCATGTCCGGCTCTGGCAAGTCGGTCGCCCTGCACGCCCTGGAGGACGCAGGCTTCTACTGCGTGGACAACCTGCCACCCGAATTGCTGCTGCCTTTCATCGAGATGGAGCAAAAGCACCAGGCCCGGCGCGTGGCCATCGCCATCGACGTGCGCAGCGCCACCTCCTTGCCCCTGGTTCCCGCCCAGCTGGCGGTGCTGCGCCAGCGTGGCATGGCGGTGCTGGCTTTGTTCCTGGACGCCACCACCGAAACCCTGCTGCGCCGGTATTCGGAAACCCGGCGCAAGCACCCCCTGTCGCAGACCACACCCGACCAGGGAGAGCAGGCAGCGCGGCGCGCCTTGCTGGAGGCCATCGAACTCGAACGCACCCTGCTGGCCGGGCTGCGTGAACATGCACACGTGATCGACTCCAGCATCATCCGGCCCACGCAGCTGCAAGCCTATGTGAAGGCCATGATCTCAACGGCGGCGCAGCAACTCACCCTGGTGTTTGAGTCGTTCGCCTTCAAGCGTGGCCTGCCGCTGGATGCCGACTACGTTTTC
>CALMQC010000039.1 GCA_937871895.1 uncultured Roseateles sp.
TGTGGAATCGTCGGACTGCCGAATGTAGGCAAGTCCACGCTGTTCAATGCCCTGACCAAGGCGGGAATCTCCGCGGAAAACTATCCGTTCTGCACCATCGAGCCGAACGTCGGCATCGTCGAGGTGCCGGATCCGCGCCTCGCCCAGCTCTCCGCCATCGTCAAGCCGCAGAAGATCCAGCCGGCCATCGTCGAATTCGTCGACATCGCCGGCCTGGTGGCCGGCGCCAGCAAGGGCGAGGGCCTCGGCAACCAGTTCCTGAGCCACATCCGCGAGACGGACGCCATCGTCAACGTGGTGCGCTGCTTCGAGGACCCGAACGTCATCCACGTCAACGGCCGGGTCGACCCGATTGCCGACATCGAGGTGATCCAGACCGAGCTGTGCCTAGCCGATTTGGGTACGGTCGAGAAGAGCCTACACCGCTACAACAAGGTGGCTCGCGCGGGCGACAAGGAGGCCATCGCCCTGGTCAAGGTGCTGGAGAAATGCCAGGCCGCGCTGGACCAAGCCAAGCCGGTGCGCAGCATCGACTTCAGCAAGGAGGAATTGGCCATCCTGAAGCCGTTGTGCCTGATCACCGCCAAGCCGGCCATGTTCGTCGGCAACGTGGCCGAGGACGGCTTCGAGAACAACCCCTTCCTCGACCGCCTGCGCGAGTACGCGGCCGCCCAGAACGGGCCCGTGGTGGCCATCTGCGCCAAGACCGAAGCCGAGCTGGCCGACATGGAGGACGAAGACCGCGCCCTCTTCCTGGCCGAGATGGGCCAGGACGAGCCGGGCCTGAACCGCCTGATCCGCGCCGCCTTCAAGCTGCTCGGCTTGCAGACCTATTTCACCGCCGGCGTGAAGGAAGTGCGCGCCTGGACCGTGCCCATCGGCGCCACCGGCCCGCAGGCGGCCGGCGTGATCCACACCGACTTCGAGCGCGGCTACATCCGCGCCCAGACCATCGCCTACGACGACTTCATCAAGTTCAAGGGCGAACAAGGCGCCAAGGACGCCGGCAAGATGCGCGCCGAAGGCAAGGACTACGTCGTCAAGGACGGCGACGTGTTGCACTTCTTGTTCAACGTCTGATGAGCAGACCCTCTTTCCTGGAACATCAGGAAAGACTATGAAATCAGAAAAATATCAACAAAGCCGCGTACTTACGCGGCTTTGTCGTTTCTGGACGTTGCCAGAAATTGCGCGGGCAGCCACTCTCAAGTTGAGTACAAAGGTGAGTACGCGTCTTTGCAAGGCCTGCATCAAGTGAGTACAGTGAGTGCATCGTCTTCATCGAGCACCCGCCATGCTGACTGACACCCACTGTCGCAATGCCAAACCCAAGCCCAAGCTCTACCGACTCACTGACCACCGGGGGCTGTGTCTGGAGGTCAAGCCCAGCGGCGTGAAGGCTTGGCGCTACCGGTTCACGCTGGAGG
>CALMQC010000040.1 GCA_937871895.1 uncultured Roseateles sp.
TGGCGGCATTTCTCGGGAATGCCACCGAGCAGGTTGCGATCTACACCGGTCCGAGAGTTGGCGGCTTGCTCAATGCCACGCTCGGAAACGCCGCTGAACTGATCATCACGATCATCGCGCTGCGCGAGGGCCTCGGCAGCCCCTGGGCCGTGCGCCAGCTCTTCTATGCCTGCGAGGCCAGCGAGGGCCGGCTCTTTGACCAAGGCCTCGCGGGCTTTGTGCTCGGCGCGGACGACGTGCAAACCGCCTTTGTGAGCGTGCTGCTGCTGCCACCCGAAGCCGGCGAACCCCTGGCCCGCGCCACGCTGGACCGAGACCTCGCGCTGCAACTGCTGGAGAGCCGCTACAGCGCCAATGCCTATGCCTTCAGCACCCGCTACCAGAACTGCAACCAATGGGTGGCCGAGCTGCTGGCTGCGAGCTTGAGCGGAACGCGGGACCGCAGCGCGGCGCAGGCCTGGCTGCGCGAGGCCGGCTATGCACCCGAGCCCGTGCGTGTCGATTCAGCCTGGGTCTGGCTCGCGGGCCACTTCGTGCCGCACCTGCACTTTGACGACCACCCGTCCGAGGCCGTGGCGCAGCGCCTCATTCAAACGAGCCTGCCCGACCGACTCGAGGCCTTTGTGCTCGCACGCTGGCCTCAGGCGCAGCGACTGGAGTTCTGCCTCGGGCCCGAGGGCGTGGTGACGCGCGAAGGCGGCGCGCCGCTGGGCGCTGAGTGCCGCGCCGCGCCTGGCGATCAGCTCACGCCGGGATCGTGAGTCCGCGCTGCACGGCCGGCCGTGCGAGGAAGGCCTCCAACACCCGCGCCACATTCGCAAAGTCAGCAAAGCCCACCAGCTCGCCCGCGCCGTAAAAGCCGACGAGGTTGCGCACCCACGGGAAGGTCGCGATGTCGGCCACCGTGTAGTCCTCGCCCATGATCCAGGCCTTGCCGGCAAGGTGCTTGTCCAGCACGGCCAGCAGGCGGCGCGACTCGGCCACGTAGCGGTCGCGTGGGCGTTTGTCCTGGTACTCGCGGCCCGCGAACTTGTGGAAGAAACCCAGCTGCCCAAACATCGGCCCCACGCCGCCCATCTGGAACATCAACCATTGCAGGGTCTCGTAGCGGCGCGCGGGGTCGGCCGGCAAGAGCTGCCCGGTCTTCTCGGCCAGGTACCAGAGGATGGCGCCCGACTCGAACAGCGGCAGCGGCTTGCCGCCGGGTCCGTTCGGGTCGATCACCGCCGGGATCTTGTTGTTGGGGTTCAGCGCCAGGAACTCGGGGCTGAGCTGGTCGTTCGTGTCAAAGCTGACGCGGTGCGCCTCGTAGGGCAGCTGCAACTCCTCAAGGGCGATCGACACCTTCACGCCATTGGGCGTGGGCAGCGAGTAGAGCTGCAGACGATCAGGGTGCCGCGCGGGCCACTTGGCTTGGATGGGATGAGGTGCTTGCATGGCCCGCATTCTGGCCAGAGGACAATGCCCCCATGCGCCCTGCTGCTACGCCGGCCCGCTCGCGGCTCGCCATTTACCTCGACCTGATCCGCTGGAACCGCCCGGCCGGCTGGCTGCTGCTGCTGTGGCCCACGCTGTCGGCGCTGTGGATCGCGTCGGACGGCCGGCCCGGCTGGCACCTGGTGCTGGTCTTCACGCTCGGCACCATCCTCATGCGCTCGGCCGGCTGCTGCGCCAATGACGTGGCCGACCGCGACTTCGACCGCCACGTGCGCCGCACCGCGCAGCGCCCGGTCACCAGCGGCGAGCTGTCGGTGCGGGAGGCCCTGCTGGTGGGCGCGGCCCTGGCCCTGCTGGCGTTTGTGCTGGTGCTCACCACCAACCCGCCCACCATCGCGCTGAGCTTCTTCGCGCTCGGCGTGGCGCTGGCCTACCCGTTTGCCAAGCGCGTGTTTGCGATGCCGCAGGCGGTGCTGGGCGTGGCCTTCTCCTTCGGCATCCCCATGGCCTTCACGGCTGCTTTGGGCGGCTCGGACTGGCGGCTCTCGACCCTGCTGGCCGCACTGCCGCCGGTGGCCTGGGGCCTCTTCGCGGCCAACCTCTTCTGGGTGCTGGCCTATGACACCGAGTACGCCATGGTCGACCGCGAGGACGACCTGCGCATCGGCATCAAGACCTCGGCCATCACCCTCGGCAAGTGGGACGTGGCCGGCGTGATGGCCTTCTACTGCGTCTACATCTACAGCTGGACGCTGCTCGGCATCCGCGTCGGGCTGGGCGGCTGGTTCCTGCTCGGCATGGCCGCCGCCACGGCGCAGGCGGTGTGGCACTACACCTTGATCCGCAACCGCCGCCGCGAGGAATGCTTCAAGGCCTTCCGGCAGAACCACTGGCTGGGGTTCGCGGTGTTTGCCGGGACGGTGGTGGACCTGGCGCTGCGCTAAACCGCGCGCATCACTCGAAGGGGTAACGCACCCCGATCTGCGCCCGGATCGCGTCCATGCACTCCAGCAGCGCGAGGCTCTCGCGGTGCGGCATCCGGGGGCTCTCGACGAGGCCGGCGCGGATGCAGGTCTGGGCTTCAAGAATCTCGCCCTCGAAGCCGTTGACAGCATGCGGCGCGTGCACGCGCTCGGGCTCGACGTTGCGGCGCAGCAGCTCGACGCGCTCGGCCATGTGGAACCAGTCCGGCATGCGGATGGCAGCGCCGGTGCCGAAGATCT
>CALMQC010000041.1 GCA_937871895.1 uncultured Roseateles sp.
GGAGCTGCTCGCCGCCCTTTCGGGCGAGGACCCGCGCGCGCCGGCCGGCAGCATCCGGCTGTTTGGGCAGGACGTGGCGCAGGCCTCACCGCAGCAGCGCCGCCGACTCGGCCTGCACTTTGTGCCGGAAGAGAGGCTGGGGCGCGGTGCGGTGCCGCCGCTCTCGCTGGCAGCCAACACCCTGCTCACGCGCACCGAAGCCGTCGGGCCGCTGGGCTGGCTGCGCGTGGGCCGCACGCGCGCGCTGGCGGGCAGCTTGATCGAGCGCTTCCGCGTCAAGGCCGGTGGGGCCGAGGCCGTGGCGCGCACGCTCTCGGGCGGCAACTTGCAGAAGTTCATCGTCGGCCGCGAGATCGACGCGGCCCCGAAGCTGCTCGTCATCAGCCAGCCCACCTGGGGCGTGGACGTGGGCGCGGCGGCGCAGATCCGCCAGGCGCTTTTGGCGCTGCGCAACCAGGGCTGCGCGGTGCTGGTCTTCAGCGAGGAGCTGGACGAGCTCTTCGAGCTGTGTGACCGGCTGCACGTCATCGCCCAAGGCCGGCTCTCGCCCTCGCTGCCCATCGAGGCCGCCACGCGCGAGCTGATCGGCACCTGGATGTCGGGCCTCTGGCCTGAAGCTGAGGAGGCCCCACGTGCTGCGGCTTGAGCCCCGGGCCCAACTCGGCTGGGCGCAGGCCCTGGCCTCGCCGCTGATCGCGCTGGCGCTCACGCTGGCGGCGGGCGTGCTGCTCTTCACCCTGCTCGGCAAGGACCCGGCGCAGGCGCTGAGCCTCTTCTTCATCGAGCCACTCAAAAGCGCCTACGCGCTCTCTGAGCTGAGCATCAAGGCCGTGCCGCTGCTGCTCATTGCGCTGGGGCTGGCGGTGTGCTTCCGCGCCAATGTCTGGAACATCGGGGCCGAGGGGCAGTTTGTGCTCGGGGCGCTGGGGGCCGGCTGGGTCGCCATGCACGCGGGGCCGGGCAGCTCGGGCTGGATCCTGGTGCCCGTGCAAATCTTGGTGATGTCGGCAGGCGTACTGGGCGGCATGCTCTGGGCCGGCATCGTGGCGCTGCTGCGCGACCGCTTCAACACCAATGAGATCCTGGTCAGCCTGATGCTGGTCTACGTGGCCACGCTGCTGCTGAACTACCTGGTCTACGGGCCCTGGAAGGACCCCAACGGCTACAACTTCCCGCAGACCGTGCTGTTCGACGCCAGCACGCGCCTGCCGCGCCTGATGTCGGGCTTGCGGATGAACCTGGGGCTCGTGATCGCGCTCGTGCTCGTGGCGCTGCTGCTGGTCTTCCAGTTCCGCACCTACCGCGGCTATGCGCTGACGGTGGGGGGCCTGGCGCCGGCCG
>CALMQC010000042.1 GCA_937871895.1 uncultured Roseateles sp.
CCTGAGTCCTGGTCAGACCAGGCCTTGCTTGGACGCCAGCACGGCGGCTTCCGCGCGGCTCGACACGTTGAGCTTCTTGTAGATCGACTTGATGTGGTCGTTGACGGTGAACCACTTGATGCCCATCAGGTTCGCGATCTCCTTGATCGTGAAGCCCTTGCTCAGGTAGGTCAGCACTTCGCTCTCACGCGGCGTCAGGCGCTCCCACTCGGGGGCCGGGTCCAGCGCGACGTTGCGGCTCGGCGCGAAGGGCGCATGTGAGGACAGGGTGCCAAATCCGGAGTTGAGCGGCGCGTGGCTGCTGTCGGCGGGCCGGAAGTGGCTGAGCAGGCGCCGTGCGATGGCGGGCGACAGCGGCGGTTGGCCGCGCACGATGCGTTGCAATTCCTCGACCAGCACTTCGAAGCGGTCTTCCTTCAGCAAATAGCCGTCGGCACCGCATTGCAGGGCGGGGAAGAGGTGGTCGTCGTCCGAATAGAGCGTGGTGACGATCTTGATCGAGGGCGAGCCGTTGAGCTCGGTCAGGAACTCCATGCCGTTGCCGTCGGGCAGCTCCAGGTCCACGAGGATGAGCTTGAAGCCGGCCTCGGTCATCGGACCGCCCAGCCGGGCCACTTGCCGACGCGCGTTTTCAAGATCACCCACTTCGGTGATCTCCATGGCGTCACTGAAGCTCTCGCGCACGACGCGGCACAGGAAGCTTCGGGCTACCGGGTTGTCTTCGACGATAAGGACTTTGACAGTCATGGGGCGCCCTGATTGGAAACCCGGAAATCCTAGCGCAGCGCGCCAGTCCGCGCGCGGGGGCTCGACCCGCATTGCAGCGACACCAGAAGGGGGGTGCCGGGTCTTGAAATGAAGCGTTACGTCGTCAACACCAACTTACCGACGACATCCCGCGCCGCGAGGCGAGCGAAGGCGGTTGGCAGTTCGGTCAGGGGCAGCATGCTGTCGATGACCGGCCGATAGTGGCCCGCCGCCTGGCCTTGCATCAGCGTGTTCAGCAGCGCGCGGTTGGCGGCGGGCTCGCGTTTGGCGAATTCACCCCAGAACACGCCCACGAGCGAGGCGCCCTTGAGCAGCGGCAGGTTGAGCGGCAGTGCGGGGATCTGGCCTTGGGCGAAGCCGACGACCAGGTAGCGCCCGCGCCAGGCGATGCTGCGGAAGGCGGGCTCGGCCAGATCACCGCCGACGGGGTCGTAGATGACGTCGGGCCCGGCGCCGCCCGTCAGGCGCTTGAGAGCCTCTCGCAGGTCCTCGCTGCCGTAGTTGATCGTGACATCGGCGCCCAGTGCCGCCAGGCGTTCGCACTTGGCCGCTGAGCTGGCGGCGGCGATCACGCGTGCGCCCGCCGCCTTGGCGATCTGCAGCGCCGCCGTGCCCACGCCCCCCGCTGCTCCCAGAATCAGCACGGTCTCCCCTGGCTGCAGCGCGGCGCGGTCGAGCAAGGCGTGGTGGCTGGTGGCATAGGTGCAGATGAAGGCCGAAGCCGCCTCAAAGCCGAACGCGGGCGGCAGGGGCAGGGCGAGCGCGGCGGGCACGACCACTTCGGTCGCAAAGCCGCCGAGGCCGCCAAAGGCCGCCACCCGGTCGCCCGGCTTGAAGCCCTTGACGCCATCACCCAGCTCCAGCACTTCGCCCGCAAATTCCAGCCCGGGGACGAAGGGCGGCGTGGGCTTGAGTTGGTACTTGCCCTGGACAATCAGCAGGTCCGGGAAGTTGATGCTGGCCGCGTGGATGCGCACGCGCAGATGCCCGGCCGGCAGCGCGGGGGTCGGGCATTCGGTCCAACGCAGCGCGTCCAGGCCGAGCGGGTGGTCGCAGATCCAGGCGTGCATGGCGTGTCCAGTGGGGGGTGAGGGAGGGGGGCTTCGAGTCTAGGTCGCGCGCGGGTTTTCGGCCTCCGGGCGGCAGGTGCCCGCTCTCTAGAATCCCGACCCATGCGCATCCTCATTTCGAACGACGACGGCTACCTCGCCCCCGGTTTGCAGGCCCTGGTAGACGCCTGTCAGGGCCTGGGCCAGATCGAGGTCATCGCGCCCGAGCAAAACGCCAGCGGCACCTCCAACTCGCTGACGCTGAACCGGCCGCTCAATGTCTACCGCGCGGCGAATGGATTTCGCTACCTGAACGGCACGCCGTCCGACGGCGTCCACCTGGCCTTGACGGGCCTGCTGGGCTACCGGCCGGACCTGGTGCTCTCGGGCATCAACAACGGCGCCAACATGGGTGACGACACCTTGTACTCGGGCACGGTCGCGGCGGCGACCGAGGGCTATCTGTTCGGTATCCCTTCCATCGCCTTCTCGCAGGTGGACAAGGGCTGGGGCGATCTGGACGCCGCCGCACGCGTGGCGCGTGCCGTGGTGGAGCAGGTGATGGCCAACAGGCCGACTGGCGGCTTCCTGCTCAACGTCAACATCCCCAACCGCCCGGACGCCGACCGCCTGCCGCGTGTCGTCACGCGCCTGGGGCGGCGCCATGCGGCCGAGGGCATCATCGAGCAGGTCAACCCGCGCGGCGAGACCATTTACTGGATCGGCCCGGCCGGCGATGCCCGCGATGCCGGCGAGGGCACTGACTTCTTCGCCACGGCCAATGGCCAGGTGTCCATCACGCCGCTTCAAGTGGACCTGACCGACTCCGCCCGCCTGGGTGACTGGCGCGGCCGCTTGCAGGCATGACGACGGCCAAGCGCTTCCCGGCCAACCTTCCACAAGGTACGGGTGGCAGCACGGCCAAGCGCCAGGTCTTGATGCCGCAGCGCCATCTGCGCGAGGCAGCGGCCGATGCGGCGCGCCTCGTGCAGCCGCAAGGGCAGGGGCTGGATTCCGCCTCGGTGCGCCAGCGCATGGTGGCGCGGCTGCGCGCCGAGGGCCTGAACGAAGAGCGTGTGCTGGAGGCCCTGGCCCAGGTGCCGCGCCATGAGTTTGTCGACAGCGCACTGGGGGCTCAGGCCTATGAGGACACGGCCTTGCCCATCGGCCATGGGCAGACCATCTCCAAGCCTTCGGTGGTGGCCCACATGATCGGTTTGCTGTTCAAGGGTCGGTCTGCGGCGGCGCAAGGGCATCTGGGCCGGGTGCTGGAGATCGGCACCGGCTGCGGCTACCAGGCGGCGGTGTTGGCCATGCTGGCGCGCAGCGTGGTGTCGGTGGAGCGCGTGCAGGGCCTGCATGAGCGGGCCCGTGCCAATCTCGGCCGCGTACGCCTGCCAGTGACGCCCAAGCTGATCTGGGCCGACGGCCGCCTGGGTGCGCACGGCCCGTTTGACAGCATCGTGGCCGCCGCCGGTGGTGAAGACCTGCCGCCCGCCTGGTTGCAGCAACTCGCGCCAGGGGGGCGCCTGGTGGCGCCGATGTCCAAGGGCAGCGGCCAGGTGCTGGTGGTGGTGGACCATGTGGTCGAGCGTGGCGTGAGCCAGTGGCTGCGCACGGAGCATGAGGCCGTGCTCTTCGTCCCCCTAAAATCCGGCGTCCTCTGAAGGGCGGAGTGCCTGTCCTGGGGCTGCTTGCTGCCGGACAATCCGGGCTCTTTGCCACACCACCACGCTCGATGTCACGTCGCACCGCCGGTCTCGCCCTTGCCCTCGTCGTCGCCAGCATGCTGGCTGGCTGCGGGATCCCGCTGAACCGGGCGCCCGTCGAGGACCGCAGCGCGCCCGCTCGAGCGCAGGCGCCGGTGGCCGCGCCAGTTGCAGTGCCGACACCAGCGTCGGCTGCGGCTGAAGTCAAACCACCGCCCGGGGCTGAGAACGCGGGCAAGCCGGGCTACTACACGGTCAAGGCCGGCGACACCGTCAGCGCGATTGCCAAGATCCACAACCAGAAGCAGGTCGATCTGGTGCGCTGGAATGCACTGCCCAACCCCAATCTGATCGAAGTCGGCCAGGTGCTGCGCGTCGTGCCGCCGGGAGCGGACGTTGGCTCCGTGGCGGTGGCCAGCCCGGTTGCTGGTGCTGGGGCCACGAGTTCGCCGGTCAGCCCTGCGGCGGCCAGCGCGGCCAGTGCGCCCCGGCCGGGCGATGCCAAGCCAGGTGCTGCTGCGGCTTCCAGTGCCACGAGCGCTGCGCGACCCGCCTCTGCGGTGGCGCCGTCAGCGTCTGCGGCCACGCCAGCCGTGGCGGCGCCGGCTGCTGCCAGCAAGGACAAGGATGACGAGCCGAGCTGGGCATGGCCCGCAGGCGGCAGCGTGGTGTCGGGCTTTGACGACGTGCGCAACAAGGGCCTGGACATCGGCGGCAAGGCCGGCGATCCGGTCTACGCCGCTGCCGATGGCCGCGTGATCCACGCGGGCACCGGCTTGCGCGGCTACGGCAACTTGGTCATCATCAAGCACAGCGACACCTTCATCACCGCCTATGCACACAATCAGGCGCTGCTGGTGAAGGAGGATCAGGTGGTCCGCAAGGGCCAGAAGATTGCCGAGATGGGCAACACGGAGTCGGAGACGGTGAAGCTGCACTTTGAAGTCCGCAGGCAAGGCAAGCCGGTTGACCCGGCCAAGCTGCTGCCTGCGCGCTGAGCAGCACACCCCGACTCTTTCGGCGCGCAGCCTCACCACTGATGAAGCGCGCTGTACACCCCCCGCCCCCTGGGCCTGATGCCCTGGCCTCCGCGCTGGTGGGTTCCGCGCCGCCGGATGACGATGACGCCGCTGCACTGGGCGCCGCCGCCCCAGCGCCATCGCGGCAGGTTGGCGATGACCCCGACCCTGGCAATGCCCTGCAGGTCTATCTACGCGACATCCGCCGCACGCCGCTGCTGACGCCCGAGGAGGAGTTCAACACCGCGCTGGCCGCGCGCGCCGGCGACTTTGCGGCGCGGCAGTCCATGATCGAGCACAACCTGCGCCTGGTGGTCAGCATCGCCAAGAACCACCTCGGGCGCGGCTTGCCCATGAGCGACCTCATCGAGGAAGGCAACCTCGGCCTGATGCACGCGATTGGCAAGTTCGAGCCCGAGCGCGGGTTTCGCTTCTCGACCTATGCAAGCTGGTGGATCCGGCAAGCCATCGAGCGCGCGCTGATGCACCAGTCCCGCCTGGTGCGGCTGCCGGTGCACATCGTGCGCGAGCTCAATCAGGTGCTCAAGGCGCGGCGCGCGCTGGAGGCCTTGCAGAGCGCCCATGGCGAAGCGCGTGTGCGTGCCGAGGACATCGCGGCGGTGCTGCACCGGCCGGTCGATGAAGTGACCGAGCTGCTGGTCTACGCCGAGCTGCCCAGTTCGCTGGACGCGCCAGCCGACCGTGCAGCTGAGACGGGCGAGTCTGTGCTCGACCTGGTGGCCGACGACACGGCCGTGAACCCCGAGGGGCTGCGCCTGTCGCATGAGGTCGAAGACCTGCTCCGCCATGGCCTGGCCAGCCTCAACGAGCGTGAGCGCGAGGTGCTGGCCGGGCGCTACGGCCTGTCAGACCGCGAGCCCGAGACCCTGGACGTATTGGCCGTGCGGCTCAAGCTCACGCGTGAGCGCATCCGCCAGATCCAGCTCGAAGCCCTGGCCAAGCTCAAGCGCAACATGATGCGCCATGGGGTGGATCGGGATTCGATCTTCTGAGCTGGGGCGTCGCGGGAATGGGCGCTTGGGCGTCGAGATAATCCGGCTCCATGAGTCAAGAGAGTGAATGGCTGAAGGTCGAGTCGCTCGACCTGGAAGCCCAGGGCGTGGCCCACAACGCTGAGGGCAAGGTGGTCTTCATCGACGGTGCGCTGCCGGGCGAGATCGTCCAGGCCAGCATCGCGCGCCGCAAGAACAACTGGGAGCAAGGCACGCTGACGAGCATCCGCAAGGAGAGCTCGCAGCGTGTGACGCCGGGCTGCCCGCACTTTGGCCTGCATGCGGGTGCCTGCGGCGGCTGCAAGATGCAACACCTGCACGCCGGTGCGCAGGTGGCCGTGAAGCAGCGGGTGCTGGAGGACAACCTCTGGCACCTCGGCAAGGTCAAGCCCGAGGTGCTGCTCCGCCCGATCGAGGGCCCGACCTGGGGCTACCGCTATCGGGCCCGCTTCTCGGTGCGCTACGTGGCCAAGAAGGGCGTGGTGCTGATTGGCTTTCATGAGCGCAAGAGCCGCTATGTGGCCGACATGCAGGTCTGCAAGGTCGTGCCGCCGGTGGTCGGCAACATGCTCATGCCGCTGAGGGCGTTGATCGCGGCCATGGCTGAGCGGGACCGGCTGCCGCAGATCGAGCTGGCCATGGGGGACGAAGTGATTGCGCTGGTGCTGCGCCACCTGAAGCCGCTGCCAGCGGGTGACCTGCAGTTGTTGCGCGACTTTGCCGCCCGGCATGGCGTGCAGTGGTGGTTGCAGCCCAAGGGCCCCGACACCGTGCACTTGCTCGACGCTGGCGGGCCGGAACTGGCCTACAGCCTGCCCGAGTTCGGCATCCGCATGCCCTTCCGGCCGACCGACTTCACCCAGGTCAACCCGCACATCAACGCGGCCCTCGTCGGACGCGCCTTGCGCCTGCTGGGTGTGCAGCCGCAGGAGCGTGTCATCGACTGGTTCTGCGGCCTCGGCAACTTCACTTTGCCGCTGGCCACGCAGGCGCACGAAGTGCTGGGCATCGAAGGCAGCGAGGCCCTGGTGCAGCGCTCGCGCGAGAACGCGCGAGTCAACGGGCTGGCTCACAAGACGTCCTTCGTGGCGCGCAACCTCTTCGAGATGACGCCGGCCCAACTGGCGCTGGATGGTTCGGCCGAGCGCTGGCTGATCGACCCGCCTCGGGAAGGAGCCTTTGCCTTGGCCAAGGCCGTGGCCGACGCCGTGCAGGACCCCAGCCAGGCACCGGGCTGGACGCCGCCGCAGCGCATGGTCTACGTCAGCTGCAATCCGGCCACGCTGGCCCGCGATGCCGGATTGCTGGTCAACCTGGCGGGCTACCGCTGCACGGCGGCCAGCGCGGTGAACATGTTTCCGCACACGGCGCATGTGGAGAGCATCGCGGTCTTTGAGAGGCCGTGAGCCCCGGCGCCGGGCGCAGGCCAGGCTGTTGACGCAAAGTTGTTTAGTAAACGAGTTGCTGGAAGCCCTGAATTCCTGGCATCGTTAGCCTGTCTTCTATAGGTTTTCCCGGGATGGAGGCGCTTTCAAGCTGCGGAAGAATGGGTAAACGAAGAACTGTTTAGTTCTTGTTGCGTTGGTGGCCTTCGCTTGCATAGAGGGCTGCTGTGGCTCCCACCCTCCAAGACCCGAGGCTGCCCATGTCCCTCCCCGCTGCCGTTTCCCGCGCGCTCGGCGCCTGCCTGCTCGGCCTGACCCTGACCAGTGCGGCGCTGGCGCAGTCGGCGCCCGCCCTCAGCCTCAAGCGCGGCGTGAACGCGCTGGGCTACGACCCGATCTGGAAAGACCCCGCCCAGGCCCGGTTCCAGCTACGCCACCTGCAGGCCATGAAGGACGCTGGCTTCGACCACGTGCGCCTCAACCTGCACGCCTTCGAGCACATGGACGCGGAGCACCGCCTTTCGGCGGCCTGGTGGAAGACCTTGGACAGCGTGCTTGACGCCGCCGCCAAGGCCGGCCTGCAGGTGCTGGTGGACGAGCACAACTTCAACGAATGCGCGCAGGAGCAGGACCTTGCCCCTTGTCGAGTGAAGCTCAAGGCCTTCTGGCGCCAGGTGTCGGAGCGTCTGCGCGCGGCACCGGCCTCGGTGGTGTTCGAGATCCTGAACGAGCCCAACCGGGCGATGGACGCGGTCTGGAACGAGGTGCTGGCCGAAAACCTGCAGATCATCCGCGAGACCAACCCGAGCCGCCGCGTGGTGGTCGGCCCCAAGGTCTGGAACTCGCTGGGCGAACTGGACAACCTGAAGCTGCCCGAGGCCGATCGCAATCTGGTCGTCACCTTCCACTACTACACGCCGATGGAGTTCACTCACCAGGGGGCGCACTGGACGCCGGAGTTCAAGAACCTCAAGGGCATCACCTGGGGCACGCAGGCTGACCATGACCGCCTCAAGGCCGATTTCGACAAGGTCAAGGCCTGGGCCGACAAGCACGGTCGTCCAATCTTGCTGGGCGAGTTCGGTGCGCTGGAGTCGGCGGGGATGCCGCTGCGAGCCGCCTGGACGGCCGCTGTGGCGCGGGCTGCCGAGGCGCGTGGGTTTGGCTGGAGCTACTGGCAGTTCGATTCGGACTTCGTCGTCTGGGACATGAAGGCCGATGGTTGGGTCAAGCCCATCCTGGATGCGCTGATGTCAGCCCCTGCGCCGGCACCGGTCGCTGCGGCGCCGGCCGCACCGCGTGACCCTGTCCAGGACGCCATGATCAACACGCCGGACGCCAACACCTGGGGCGTCTACGGCAACAAGCAGACGAGCGAGCGCGTACCTTGCGAGGCGATGGGCAATCGGTGCCTGCGCGTCAAGGTCCAGGAGCGCACGACCAACGCCTGGGAGATCGGCGCGACGGCCCCCATCAAAGGTGCCATCCGCAATGGCGACCGTCTCCAGTTCCTGATATTCGGCCGTCTGGTCAGCGGCGACCCCAATGCGACAGCGACCGTCAACGCCTCGATCCAGTTGGCCAGCGCGCCCTACACCAGCGTCATCTCAGGGCCGCTCACGCTCTCGACCAAATTCGAGCCCTTGGTCATCCAGGGCAAGGCGACCGAGAACTTTGCTGAGGGCACGACCTCGGTGTCGGTGCAATTGGGGCACTTGACTGAGACCGTGGAACTGAGCGCCCCGGTCGTGCTGCGCAATTACAAGGCAGCGCCCACGAAGTGAACTTGGCGGGCACAAAAAAGGGCGGCCATGGGCCGCCCTTTCTCGTTGGTTCCGTGCTGACCGTTCAGTCGCGTTCGCCGCCGAAGATGCCCAGCAGGGACAGCAGGCTCTGGAACACGTTGTAGAGGTCCAGGTAGATGGCCAGCGTGGCGCTG
>CALMQC010000043.1 GCA_937871895.1 uncultured Roseateles sp.
CAGAAGAAAACCGAAGGTTTCGCCAAAGTTACCCGCCCGCCGGGGCGGACTCCCGGCATCAGCCTTGCCAGAAAACCACGCCAAGCAAAGGCGTACCAGGCCTCTCCAACCCCGGCGCCACCTCTACTCGCCCAAGTAAGCCGCCCGCACACGCGGATCGTTCAGGAGGGCCTGGCCCTCCCCCTCCATCGTCACCTCGCCGGACTCCATCACATAGCCCCGGTTGGCCAGTTGCAGCGCGCGGCTGGCGTTCTGCTCGACGAGCAGCACCGTCACGCCTTGCTTGTGGATGTCGGCAACGACCTCAAAGATCTTGTCCACCATGATGGGCGAGAGGCCCATCGACGGCTCGTCCAGCAGCAGCACCTTGGGCCGAGCCATCAGCGCGCGGCCCATGGCCAGCATTTGTTGCTCGCCGCCGCTCATGGTGCCGGCCAGTTGGGTGGCACGCTCCTTGAGGCGCGGGAAGAGGCCAAAGACCTTGTCCATGTCGGCCGCCACCTCGCCGTCCTTGCGGGTGTAGGCGCCCATCTGCAGGTTCTCGACGATGGTCATGCGCGTGAAGGTGCCGCGCCCCTCGGGCACCATCACGAGGCCGAGCCGCGCCAAGTCCCAGGCGCCACGGCCCTTGATGGACTGGCCGAGGTATTCGATGTCGCCCGCAGCCGGCGGCTGCAGGCCGGTGATGGCTTTGAGCGTGGTGGTCTTGCCAGCGCCATTGGCACCAATCAGCGAGACCAGCTCGCCCTCGCGCACTTCGAAGCTGACGCCCTTGACGGCCTGGATGCCGCCGTAGGCGACCTTGAGGCCGCTGACCTTGAGCAGTGTTGGGGTCATGTCAGTGCGCCTTGTGTCCGGCGCCGAGGTAGGCCTCGATCACCTTGTCATTGCTTTGAACTTCGGCGGGCGTGCCTTCGGCAATCTGCTTGCCGTAGTCCAGCACCGTGACGCGGTCGCACAGGCCCATCACCAGCTTCACGTCGTGCTCAATCAAGAGGATGGTGCGGCCGTCCTTGCGGATGCGGTCGATCAGCTCGCGCAGCACGACCTTCTCGCTGGCGTTCATGCCGGCAGCGGGCTCGTCAAGCGCGATCAGCTGCGGGTCGGTCGCCAGCGCGCGGGCAATCTCAAGCCGGCGCTGGTCGCCATAGCTGAGCGTGCGGGCCTTGTACTCGGCGTAGCGGCCGATACCGACGTAGTCGAGCAGCTCCTGCGCGCGGGCCGCGATGGCGGCCTCTTCAGCCTTGCAGGCCTTGGTGCGCAGCACGGCGCCGAGCAGGCCTGCACGCGTGCGCACATGGCGGCCCACCATCACGTTCTCCAGCGCCGTCATCTCGGCAAAGAGGCGGATGTTCTGGAAGGTGCGTGCGATGCCGGCGCGCGCCACTTGGTGCACGGCCTCGGGCCGGTAGCTGCTGCCGCCGAGCTCGAAGCTGCCCCCATCGGGCGTGTAGAGCCCGGTGATGACGTTGAAGAAGGTCGTCTTGCCGGCGCCATTGGGGCCGATGAGGCCATAGACCTGGCCGCGCTCGATGGTGAGGCCGACGTCGGACAGCGCCTGCACGCCGCCAAAGCGCTTGGAGGCGCCACTGACTTTGAGAACGATCTGGGATGTCATGGCGCCGCCCTCACTTCACTGCCGCCGGGGCCGCCTTGCCATGCTCCGGCGAGGGCCACAGCCCGCGCGGCCGCACCAGCATGATGATGATCATGGCCAGCGCGATCAGCAGCTGGCGCAGGATGGAGGCGTCGATGCGCCCGCCGGTGAGGCTTTGGATGTCGCCCGCCACATAGCGCAGCACCTCGGGCAAGGCCGCCAGCATCAAGGCGCCGAGGATGACGCCCGGCAGGTGGCCGAGGCCGCCCAGCACCACCATGGCGACGATCATCACGCTCTCCTGCAGGCTGTAGGACTCTGGCGACACAAAGCCCTGGAAGCTGGCAAACAGCACGCCCGCCACACCGCCAAAGGTCGCGCCCATGCCGAAGGCCAGCAGCTTGAGATTGCGCGTGTTGATGCCCATGGCCTTGGCGGCGATCTCGTCCTCGCGGATGGCCATCCAGGCGCGCCCGATGCGCGACTTCTCCAGCCGGTGGCAGATGACGACGAAGAGCACCACCAGCGCCAGGAAGAGGTAGTAGTACAGCGTCACCGACGAAACGCGAAAGCCCATCACATCCAGCGGCCGGCCGAGGTTGATGCCCAAGAACTGCAGGCTGTCGATCTGCCCGATGCCGCGGGGGCCATTGGTGATGTTGAGCGGCTGCTCCATGTTGTTCAGGAACACACGGATGATTTCGCCGAAGCCCAGAGTCACGATGGCGAGGTAGTCGCCGCGCAGCTTGAGCGTGGGGGCACCAAGCAGCACGCCAAACAGCGCCGCCAGGCCAGCACCGAGCGGGATCACGATCCAGATCGGCATATGCAGGCCGTTCGGGAACACGGTATGCATCCAGGCGAAGTTCTCGGCCAGGTGCGGGCTCGCCAGCAGCGCGAACATGTAGGAGCCCACGGCATAGAAGGCCACATAGCCGAGGTCCAGCAGGCCGGCGTAGCCCACCACGATGTTGAGCCCCAGGGCCAGCATCACGTAGAGCAGGGCCAGGTCCATGATGCGCACCGGGCCGTTGCCCAGCTGCTGGGCCAGCAGCGGCAGCGCCACAAGGGCCACGGCAGCGGCGACGAAGGCGGGGGTCTTCTTGATGGTCATCGCAGCTCCCTCAGGCTCGGTCCGCCACGCGCTCGCCCAGCAGGCCCGAAGGCCGCAGCGTAAGCACCAGGATCAGGGCCACGAAGGCGAAGATGTCCACGTAGTGGCTGCCCAGCACACCGCCCGTCAGTTCGCCCAGGTAGCCTGCGCCAATCGCTTCCAGCAGCCCCAGCAGCACACCGCCCAGCACCGCGCCGGCCAAGTTGCCGATGCCACCCAGCACCGCCGCCGTGAAGGCCTTGAGCCCGGGCAGGAAACCCATCGAGTGCTGCGCCACGCCGTAGTTGGCTGCCCACATCAGGCCCGCCACGGCAGCGAGCGCCGCGCCGATGACGAAGGTGGTGGAGATGATGAAGTCCGGCTTCACGCCCATCAGGCCCGCCACCTTGGGGTTCTCGGCTGTGGCCCGCATCGCCCGGCCCAGGCGCGTGGCGCTGACCAGGTAAACGAGGGCGGCCAGGATCACCACCGTCAGCCCCAGGATCAGGCACTGCGTGACGGTGATGACAGGGCCACCGAGGTTGATCGGGTCCGACGGCAGCAGGCGGGGAAAGGGCTTGGGGTTGGGCTTCCAGACGATCATGGCCAGCACCTGCAGCAGCAGGGACATGCCCATGGCCGTGATCAAAGGCGCCAGGCGCGGCGCATTGCGCAGCGGCCGGTAGGCCACCTTCTCGACCACGAAGTTCAGCACGCAGCACACCAGCACTGCGCACACCAGTCCGATCAGCATCAGCGCCCAGCCCGGCAGCCCTGAGCCCTGCAGCGCGGTGATCACGGTCCAGGCCGTCAGCGCGCCCACCATCAGGATCTCGCCATGGGCGAAGTTGATGAGGTTGATGATCCCGTAGACCATGGTGTAGCCCAGGGCCACCAGGGCATACATGCTGCCCAGCACCAGGCCGTTGATGACTTGCTGGAAGAAGGTCTCCATCCGACTCACTCCTCGGCCACCAGGGGCGGCCATGCATGGCTATCCAGCAACAAAAATGCCTGCCCTAGCAGGCAGGCTCGAAGGAAATTCTAGGAGCCGGGTCTGCCGGCCCTTGGTGCGTGGAATCCCGCATCGCCAGGGCCCTCGGTCAGTGCTGGCGCTGGCACCAGGTTCAGTCGCCGGCAGCCTCGTCGTTGAGGCGGCGCAGTTCGGCGAGCTTGTCGCCAATGCGTATCTCCAGCCCACGCGGCACGGGCTCGTACCAGGGCGCACCCTCGACGCCCTCGGGCAAATAGGTAGCGCCGGCCGCAAAGGCGCCGGGTTCGTCATGCGCGTAGCGGTAGGCCTCGCCGTAGCCCAGGTCCTTCATCAGGCGCGTGGGCGCATTGCGCAGGTGCATGGGCACCGCGCGGGTGCCGTCCTGGGCCACCAGGGCCTTGACGGCGCCGAGGGCCTTGTAGACGGCGTTGGACTTGGGCGCGACCGCCAGGAAGACCGCCGCCTGGGCCAGCGCAAGCTCACCCTCGGGGCTGCCCAGGCGCTCGAAGGCCTCGGCGGCGTCGAGCGTGATGCGCAGCGCGCGCGGGTCGGCCAGGCCGATGTCCTCGCTGGCCATGCGGATCAGGCGGCGCGAGATGTAGCGCGCGTCCACGCCGCCATCCAGCATGCGGACCAGCCAGTAGAGCGCCGCATCGGGGTCGCTGCCCCGAATGGATTTGTGCAGCGCCGAGATGACGTCGTAGAACTGCTCGCCGCCTTTGTCGTAGCGGCGCAGCTGCTCGCCCAGCGCGCGCTCGAGCAGGGCCTCGTCGATGGCGGCTCCTTGCGCGAGATTGACGGCGCTCTCCAGCGCATTGAGCAGGCGGCGCGCATCGCCATCGGCGTAGCCGATCAGCCGCTCGGCCGCCGCCGGCGTGGGCGGCGCCACGCCGAGCAACTGGCAGCCGCGTTCGATCAGCTGTTGCAGGTCAGCCGCCTCCAGGCTCTTCAGCACCTGCACCTGGGCGCGCGACAGCAAGGCCGAGTTGACCTCGAAGCTGGGGTTCTCGGTGGTGGCGCCGATGAAGGTGAAGAGGCCCGCCTCGACGTGCGGCAGGAAGGCGTCCTGCTGGCTCTTGTTGAAGCGGTGCACCTCATCCACGAAGACGACGGTGCGCCGGCCTTGGGTGGCGGCCAACTGCGCGCGCTCGACGGCCTCGCGGATCTCCTTGACGCCACCCAGCACGGCCGAGATGGCGATGAACTGAGCGTCAAAGGCGCCCGCCACCAGGCGCGCCAGCGTGGTCTTGCCCACGCCCGGCGGGCCCCAAAGGATCATGGACTGCAGCCGCCCGGCCTCAAAGGCCACTCGCAGTGGCATGCCGGGGCCGAGCAGGTGACGCTGGCCGATGACCTCATCCAATTGCCGGGGACGCAGTCGCTCGGCCAAAGGGCGCTGCGCGTCGGCCTGCGGTGCCGGGCCAGCAGCAGCTGAGCCGGCCAGCAGATCAGGGAACAGCGATGCGGACTCGGTGCTCATGGCCGCATTGTCGGCGCGGCATTCAGTGGTTCGATGAAGCCTGGGGCGCCAGCGCCGCAGCGCTGAGCTGCGCGGCCAAGCTTTGCTCCGGCACGAACACCTCGCCCAGGCCGTCCTGCCGCAGCAGCGCGGCTTCGTCCTCGCTGGCGGCGCGCAGCAGCACGCGGATGCCGGGATTCAGCGTGCGCGCGGTCTCAACCATGCGCCGGGCCTGGAGACTGTCCCCGCCCGCCACGATCAGCAAGGCCGCGTGGGCGACATGGGCCTGCACCAGCACGGCGGGGTCGCTGGCGTCGCCCAGCACGGCGGCCTGGCCTTGGGCCCGCAGCGCCTCGACCACCTCGCGCAGCTGCTCGGCCACCACCACCGGACGGCCGGCCGCCAGCAGGCTGCGCAGCACCTGCGTGCCCACGCGCCCATGGCCCACCAGCACGACCTGGCCCTCCAGGTGTTGCCGGGTCGTCTCCATGGGCAGCACGGCCAGCGGGTCGTCCCGCTCCTCCATGCGCCGCGCCCAGGCTGAGCGTCCCAGCAACCAGCGCTTGAGCGGCTCCAGCAAGGCAAAGAGCGCCGTGTTGAGCGCGATCGAGATCAAGGCGCCGGCCAGGATCAGGCTCTGCCCTTCAACGGGCAGCAGCTTGAGCCCCACGCCCAGGCTGACCAGGATGAAGCTGAATTCGCCAATCTGCGCCAGGCTGACGCCAACGGTGAGCGCCGTGCTGAGCGGGTAGCGCAGCAGCAGCACCAGGCCCACGGCCGCCAGGGTCTTGCCAAACAGGATCACCGCCACCACCGCAGCCACGCGCAGCGGTTCCTGCACCAGCACACGCGGGTCGAACAGCATGCCCACCGAGACGAAGAACAGCACCGCAAAGGCATCGCGCAGCGGCAGTGATTCGTCGGCCGCGCGGTGGCTGTATTGCGACTCGCGCATCATCATCCCGGCGAAGAAGGCGCCGAGCGCGAAGGACACATCAAACAGCTTGGCCGCGCCCACCGCCACGCTGATGGCCACCGCAATCACGCACAGCGTGAACAGCTCGCGCGAGCCGGTGCGCGCCACCGCGTAGAGCACGCGCGGGAACAGCCAGCGCCCCACCAGCAGCATGCTGGCGATGAAGGCACCCACCTTGGCCAGCGTCAGGCCCACGGCCAGCATCAGGTCGCTCGACGCGCCAGGCGTGACGCTTTGGCTTGCGGGCGCCAGCAAATCGGCCAGCGGAGGCAGCAGCACCAGCACCAGCACCATGACGAGGTCCTCCACCACCAGCCAACCGACGGCGATGGATCCATTGGGCGTGTCGAGCTGGCTGCGCGCCTCCAGCGCCCGAAGCAACACCACAGTACTTGCAACCGACAGCGCCAGCCCAAACACCAGGGCGCCGCCCGCCGACCAACCCCAGGCCTGGGCCAGCGCGTAGCCGAGCAGCGTCGCCACGCCAATTTGCACCACGGCGCCTGGCACGGCAATGCGTTTGACGGCCATCAGGTCCGCCATCGAGAAGTGCAGCCCAACGCCAAACATGAGCAGCATCACGCCGACTTCAGCCAGCTGCCCAGCCAGCGCCAGATCGCCAACAAAGCCGGGGGTGTAGGGGCCGATGGCCACGCCGGCCAGCAGATACCCCACCAACGGCGGCAAGCGCAGCCGTGCCGCCCCATAGCCCAACACCATCGCCAACCCAAAACCGGCCGCCAGGGTCGCGATCAGGGAGATGTCGTGGGGCATGAGCGCGGGGCCGTCAGGGCGAGTCGATGACGTCGGCGCCTGGCGGCGCCACGAAGCGGAAACGGTCCGGCGCGACGCTGGCGTTCGGAACCAGAGCGTTGAACTGGATCAGCGAGCGTTGACCAAAGCCGTCGAGCAACTCAATGGCAGCCAGATCGCGACCTTTGAAGCCAATGCGGAGGTTCTGCACGACCGCGTCAGCTTGTCGCGGCACGGCCTGCACCCAAGAGTAGCCCTGCGCATCCGGCAGGGCTTTGAGCTCAAAGTCGCGCTCGATGTTCGCGCCAGCCAGCAAAGCTGCCGGCGAGGCGCCGAGCGCTTGATCCAGCTTGCGGCTGCTGGCCTGTTGCAGGTCGGGGTCATACATCCAAACCTTTTTGCCATCGCCCACGATGAGCTGTTCAAAGGGCTTGTTGTAGACAAAGCGGAACTGGTTGGGGCGCTGGAACTCGAAGCTACCGGACGAGGTCTTCTTGCGTTTGCCATCGGGCGAGGTCACTGTTTGTGTGAACTCGGCGCGTGCGCTGCGCACGTCCTTCGCAAAGTCGCGCAGCGCGTCGACAGCGTCAGCGTGCGCTGGTCCCATCAAAGCAAGCGCGGAGACCAGGGGCATTGACTTCAACAACATGTCATTCATCTCGCTTGGGCACGATCAGCTCGCGGCTGCCGTTGGGTTGCAGGCTCCCAACCAAACCCGAGTTCTCCATCTGTTCCAGCAGCCGCGCGGCGCGGTTGTAGCCAATACGTAGGTGGCGCTGAACCAGCGAGATCGAAGCCTTGCGGTGCTGGAGCACGATGGCCACAGCTTGGTCGTAGAGGGCGTCACCCTCGCCATCACCACCGCCGACGGGCAAAAGCGCGTCACCGCCCTCGCCGTCAAGCACGCCGCCTTCAAGAATGCCTTCGATGTAATTGGGTTCGCCTTGAGACTTCAGGTACTCCACAACGCGGTGCACCTCATCGTCGCTGACAAACGCGCCGTGCACGCGCACGGGCAGGCCGGTGCCCGAGGGCATGTAGAGCATGTCGCCCATGCCAAGCAAGGATTCGGCGCCCATCTGGTCGAGGATGGTGCGGGAGTCAATCTTGCTGCTGACCTGGAAGGACAGGCGGGTGGGGATGTTGGCCTTGATGAGGCCGGTGATGACGTCCACGCTGGGGCGCTGAGTGGCGAGGATCAGGTGGATGCCAGCGGCACGCGCCTTTTGCGCGAGGCGGGCGATCAGCTCTTCGATCTTCTTGCCGACCACCATCATCAGGTCGGCAAGCTCGTCAATGACGACGACGACGAAGGGCAATCGCTCCAGCGGCTCCGGCGCCTCAGGTGTGAGGCTGAAAGGGTTGGCGATGCTCTGGCCGGCCGCCTTGGCCTCGTCGATCTTTTTGTTGAAGCCAGCGAGGTTGCGCACGCCCATCTTGGACATGAGCTTGTAGCGCCGCTCCATCTCGCCCAC
>CALMQC010000044.1 GCA_937871895.1 uncultured Roseateles sp.
TGCCCATCGGGTTGAGCCGCGCGGTGATGATTTCCCCGTCGGCGCCAGCCGCCGGCCGCCCGGCCGCCCGAAGGCCGGCGGACCCCCTCGGGGGGCAGCGAAGCGTGGGGGTCGTCAGGTTCGGGCTCGGTCTTGGCGTAGACGACGAGGGTGTCGGCGTCAGGGCCATTGGTGATCCACATCTTGCTGCCGTTGAGCACGAAGACGCCGCCGCGCTCCTCGGCGCGCAGCTTCATCGACAGCACATCCGAGCCGGCGCCGGGCTCGCTCATGGCCAGGGCCCCGACGTGCTCGCCCGAGATCAGTTTGGGCAGGTATTGGGCGCGCTGCGCGGCGCTGCCGTTGCGCTTGATCTGGTTGACGCACAGATTGCTGTGCGCGCCGTAGGACAGGCCCACCGAGGCACTGGCGCGGCTGATCTCCTCCATGGCCACCATGTGGGCCAGGTAGCCCATGTCAGCGCCGCCAAACTCGGCCGGGGCCGTGATGCCGAGCACGCCCAGGTCTCCGAGCTTGCGCCACAGGTCCATCGGGAATTGGTCGCTGCGGTCGATCTCGGCTGCGCGCGGCGCGATCTCGGCGTCAGCGAAGGCACGCACGGCATCGCGCAGCGCGTCGATGTCCTCACCGAGTTGGAAGTTCAGGCCGGGCAGGTCCATGGGGCTCTCCTAGGCGGAGCGACCACTCTAGCCGCCCGGCAGCAGGCGCCGCACCAGCGGATGCACCACCTTCTTGTCAGTGCCGATGGCATAGAACTGCTCCTCGACGCCAGCGCAGTCACCCACGCGGGTGAGGCCGTAGCGCTCGCGCAGCCGCGCATCGGCCACCACGGCGGCGGGGAAGGCGCCCATGCCCTCGGCCCCGAAGGTGGCGAGCAAGGCGCTGTCTTCAAACTCGCCGGCCACGCGCACGCGCAGGCCCTGGTGGTGCAGCCAGGCGTCCAGGCGCGGGCGCAGCGCGGCATGGGCGGTGGGCAGCAGCACGGGCACGGCTGCCAGCGAGCGCGGGAAGTCGGCCGCCGCCGCATCGGCCCAGCGCTGGCTGGCATACCAAGCCACGGGCGAGTGCCCGAGCGAGTGGCTGTACAGACGCAGATTGGGGTTGGGCGGCGCGGGCCGGTCGGCCAGCACCACGTCCAGGCGGTGCAGGGCCAGGTCGCCCAGCAGGTCGTCGAACTCGTCCTCATGGGCCTGCAGGCGCAGGTGGGGGGTCTCCAGCACGGGGGCCAGCAGCTGGTGCGCCACCAGCTTGGGCAGGCCGTCGGAGATGCCCACCGTCAGCCGCACTGAAGGCGCACTCACGGCCTCCTGCAGCCGCTCGGGCAGGCTCTCGCCCAGCGGAAAGATCTGGTCCGCCACATCCAGCGCGGCGCGGCCGGCCTCGGTCAGCGCCAGGCCCCGCCCGGCTGGCTTGAGCAAGGCCACGCCGACCGACTGCTCCAGCTCCCGCACCTGGGCCGAGACCGTCTGCACCGACAGACCCAGCCGCTCGGCGCCCCGGCTGAGGCCGCCCTCCTTGGCCACCACCCAGAAGTAGTACAGATGCCGGTAGCTGAAGCTCTGGGCCATGGGCTCTCCAAACGTTTTTACGAAACGATGCTCAACGAGTGTCTGCTTTTTCCGCAGGCTCAGCACCCGTAGCCTCGCGCTCACCCGTGGCTCATCACGGTTTTTCCTTGGAGGTCCACATGCAATCCCTGTCCCGTTCGAACACCCTGGCAATGCCGGTCGGCCTGGCCAGTGATCAGGACGCCAGCCAGCGCGTGCTGCGCAACACCTATGGCCTGCTGTCGATGACGCTGCTGTTCAGCGCCGCCGTGGCCGCCGCCGCCGTGGCCTGGCAGCTGCCCGGCCCCGGGGTGATCCTGACGCTGGCGGTTTACTTCGGCCTGCTGTTCGGCATCCACAAGCTGCAAAACAGCGGCAAGGCCGTCGGCCTGGTCTTCGCGCTCACCGGCTTCATGGGCTACTCGCTCGGGCCCTTGCTCAGCAGCGTGCTGTCGCTCAAGGGTGGCAGCCAGGTGGTGATGCTGGCCCTCGGAAGCACGGGCGCCATCTTCCTGGCCCTGTCGGCCTGGGTGCGTGCCACGCGGCGTGACTTCTCTTGGATGGGCGGCTTCCTGTTTGCCGGCATGGTGGTGGCCTTGCTGGCCGGCCTGGCGGCGATGTTCTTCGAGATCCCGGCGCTGGCGCTGACGGTCTCGGCCGTGGTGGCCCTGCTGTCGGCCGGCATGATCCTCTTCGAGACCAGCCGCATCGTGAACGGCGGCGAGACCAACTACGTGCTCGCCACGGTCAGCCTTTACGTCTCGATCTTCAACCTGTTCACCAGCCTGCTCAGCCTGTTCGGCTTTGGCAGCCAGGAGGAGTGAGGAGGCCATGATGCGCAGCTACCCGACCGACAGCCCCCAGGCCATCACCCGCCTCGTGGCCCTGACCGCCATGGCCGACGGCAATCTCTCGCTGGAGGAGATCCTGGCCCTGGAGACCGACAACGCCGCCGGCCTCAGCCAGGACGAGACGCGCACCGTGGTGCAGGACCTCTGCCAAGACCTGCTCAAGGACACGGGCCTGGACTGGAGCAAGCTCTGCACCGTGCCGCCCGAGGTGCTGTACCCGCTGCTCAACGAGCTGCACACGCCAGAGCGCCGCCTGCTGGCCCTGCAAGAGGCCCTGCGCGTGGCGCAAGCCGACCGCGACCTGCACGACGCTGAGTCCCGCGTGCTGCTCGATGCCATGCAGCACTGGGGCATGCTGGACGAGCCGCCCCGGCACAAAGCCACGCGCGCGGACTGACGCAGCTTCCTAGAATCGGTCGGACACACGCTGGCGAGGAGCCATCCGATGTCCGACCGCCCAGCGGCCGCCCCGCCAGCGGCCGCTATCTCCACAAGCCAGCATCCCACGCAAAAGCTGCGCTTCGTCACCGCCGCCAGCTTGTTTGACGGCCACGACGCCGCCATCAACATCATGCGGCGCGTGCTGCAAGCGCAAGGGGCCGAGGTCATCCACCTGGGGCACAACCGCTCGGTCGATGAGATCGTCACTGCCGCGCTGCAGGAGGACGCCCACGGCATCGCCGTCAGCAGCTACCAGGGCGGGCATGTCGAGTTCTTCCGCTACATGGTGGCGCAGCTGCGCGAGCGTGGGGGCAGCGGCATCCAGGTCTTTGGTGGCGGGGGCGGCGTCATCGTGCCCGACGAGATCGCGCTGCTGGCGCAGGAGGGCGTGCGCATCTTCAGCCCCGAGGACGGGCAGCGCCTGGGCCTCGTCGGCATGATCGAAGAGATGCTGCGCAGCGTGGACCGGCCGGCCGCACCAGCGCCGGACCCGAACACGCTACCGAGCGATGGCACTGAGGCCGCCTGGCGCGAGCTGGCCCGCCTGCTCTCGGCCCTGGAGTGCGGCCGCCTGCCGCCCGAGGCCATCGCGCGCCTGCACGAGCGCGCCCGCCACCGCCGCGTGCCCGTGGTCGGCATCACCGGCACCGGCGGCGCGGGCAAGAGCAGCCTCACCGACGAGCTCATCCGCCGCCTGCGCCTGGACCAGGGCGACAGCCTGCGCATCGCCCTGCTCTCCATCGACCCCTCGCGCCGCCGCAGCGGTGGCGCGCTGCTGGGCGACCGCATCCGCATGAATGCCATCGGGCCGTGGGCGGATGGCAGCGGGCCGAGCGCCGGGCCGCCCCAAGCCGGCCCGCATCCCCTCGGGGGATCGGTCGGTGTACCCGCCGACCGAGGGGCGCAACGTGCTCGTGTGTTCATGCGCTCGATTGCGACCCGCGATTCCGGCAGCGAGATCACCACCGCCCTGCCCGACCTGCTCGCCGCCTGCCAGCTTGCCGGCTTTGACCTGCTGCTCGTCGAGACCTCGGGCATCGGCCAGGGCGACGCGGCCATCGTCCCGCACGTCGATGTGCCGCTCTATGTGATGACGCCCGAGTACGGCGCCGCCAGCCAGCTGGAGAAGATCGACATGCTCGACTTCGCCGCCCTGGTCGCCATCAACAAGTTCGACCGCCGGGGCGCGCTGGATGCCCTGCGCGACGTGGCCAAGCAGGTGCAGCGCAACCGCGAGGCCTTTGGCCAAGCACCCGAGGCCATGCCGGTGTTTGGCACCATCGCCAGCCGCTTCAATGACGACGGCGTCACCGCGCTCTACCAGGCCCTCAAAGCCCGCCTCCAGGCCCTGGGCCTGCCGCTGCCCGGTACCGGCCTGCCGCGCGTCGACACCCGCCACAGCACCGCGCAAACGCCCCTCATCCCCCCAGGCCGCGTGCGCTACCTGGCCGAGATCAGCGACACCGTGCGCCGCTACAAGGCAGGGGCCCTGGCGCAAGCTCGCCTCGCGCGCGAAGCCCAGCAGCTGCAGGCCAGTGCCGCCCTGCTGCAAGCGGCCGGGGCCGTGGTGCCCGACACCCTCCACACCCTCGCCCGCGCCCGCCAGGCCCAGCTCACGCCGCACGCGCAAGGCTTGCTGGCCGAGTGGCCCGCGCTGCAACAGGCCTACGCGGCCGATGAACTCGTGGTGCAGGTGCGCGGCCAGACGGTGCGCACCCGCCTCGTCACCGAGAGCCTCTCGGGCAGCAAGATCCGCAAGCTCGCCCTGCCCCGCTACGAGTGCCACGGCGAGCTGCTCAAGTGGCTGCTGCTGGAGAACCTGCCCGGCCGTTTCCCCTTCACCGCCGGCGTGTTTGCCTTCAAACGCGAGGGCGAAGACCCGACCCGCATGTTCGCCGGCGAGGGCGACGCCGCCCGCACCAACCGCCGCTTCAAGCTGGTCTCAGCGGGCCAGGCCGCCAAGCGCCTCTCCACCGCCTTCGACTCCGTCACGCTCTACGGCCACGACCCCGACCCCCGGCCCGACATCTACGGCAAGGTCGGCAACAGCGGCGTCAGCATCGCCACGCTCGACGATATGAAGCTGCTCTACGACGGCTTCGACCTCTGCGACCCCGCCACCTCGGTGTCCATGACCATCAACGGCCCCGCGCCCACGATCCTGGCCATGTTCATGAACACCGCCATCGACCAGCGCCTCGCCCGCTTCGAGGCCGAGCACGGCCGCGCGCCCACCGCGCCCGAAGCCGCCGCCCTGCGCGCCGAGGTGCTCACGCAAGTGCGCGGCACCGTCCAGGCCGACATCCTCAAGGAAGACCAGGGCCAGAACACCTGCATCTTCTCCACCGAGTTCAGCCTCAAGGTCATGGGCGACATTGCCGCGTACTTTGTGCAGCACGGCGTGCGCAACTTCTACTCCGTCTCCATCAGCGGCTATCACATCGCCGAGGCCGGCGCCAACCCCATCACCCAGCTCGCGCTCACGCTGTCGAACGGCTTCACCTACGTCGAGGCCTACCTCGCGCGCGGCATGGCCATTGACGACTTCGCGCCCAACCTCAGCTTCTTCTTCAGCAACGGCATGGACCCAGAGTACAGCGTGCTCGGCCGCGTCGCCCGCCGCATCTGGGCCGTCACGATGCGTGACCTCTACGGCGCCGCCGAGCGCAGCCAAAAGCTCAAGTACCACGTCCAAACCAGCGGC
>CALMQC010000045.1 GCA_937871895.1 uncultured Roseateles sp.
CCAACGCCTCGGGGTCCGCCTCGGGCACCAGCAAGCCGGTCACACCGTCTTCCAGCACGCCTTCCACACCGGGCACATGGCTGGCCACACAGGCGCAGCCTGCGGCCATCGCCTCGACCAGGGCCAGCGGCATGCCTTCCCAATGCGTCGCCAGCACGAAGATGCGGGTCTGCATCAGGCGCGCTGGCAAGTCGCCCACGTGGCCGGCCCACTCGATCTGATCAAGCACTCCCAGCCGCTGCGCCAGCGCGCGACAGGCCTGTTCGGCGCGGCCCGAGCCGGTGCCTGCCAGCACGAGGTGGGGCCGCAGGCCTTGCTCGCGCAGCCGCGCCAGCGCGCGGATCAGGGTCGGCTGGTCCTTCTGGCGTGCAAAGCGGGCCGACATCAGGATCTGCGGCAGGCGTCGATCAAAAGGCCGAGCGTCAGCGTCCGCGAAGCGCATGAGGTCGATGCCGTTCGGGATCGCCAACGTCTTGTCCGGCGGCAAGCCCAAGCGCAGCAGCACTTGCCGCACACCCTCGGACACGCCCACCACCGCCGCGCTGTGCTGCGCCAGGCGCCGCGTCCACCAACGCGACCAGGGCGTGTAGCGCTCGCGCGTGTTGTGCTCCACCTGCACCAGCACCGGCACGCCGGCCTTGAGGCCCGCCCTGCGGCCCAGCAAATGCTCAGGGAAGCCGTGGGCCAGCAAAGCCTGGGGCCGCAGTTCGCGCAGCAGCGCGGCCAGTTGCGCCACCGTGACGGCATGCGCCCAGCCAGAGACCAGGTGCACCTCCAGCCCCTCGGCACGCAGCGCCTCGACGCGCTGCATCGGCGTGTGACGCTTGCGGCGCAACACCAGCACGGGCTCAAAGGGACCCGAGCGCCGGGCGGCGCGACACAGGTCGACGGCCACCTGGGTGGCCCCCGAAAACCCCCCGGTCACGAAGTGCACGACGCGCGGGCGTTGTGAAGGGGCGTCGGGCTGGCTCGGCTCAGGCATGGCGGGCGAGTATAGGAACGACAATCGCGCCCCTATGTCCGCTGAAGCCACCAAGCCCCTGGCCTCCCGCCTGTGGACCTTCGTCAAGCCGCACCGCGCGGGCCTGGCGCTCACCTTCCTGGCCTACCTGGGTGCCGCCGGCACCGAGTGGTTCATCCCCAAGCTCACCGGCTATGTGTTTGGCGGTGGCTTTGAGCGCGATGCCTTCCACCTAGCCTGGATCCCCGTGGTGCTGGTCGGGCTCTTCACGGTGCGCGGGCTGTGCAGCTTTGCCGGCCAGTACCTGTTCCAGTGGACGCTGACGCGCAGCGTGATGGACTTCCGCACCGCGCTGGTGGAGGCCCTGCTGCGGCTCGATGCCCAGGTCTACACCCGCATGCAGTCGGGTGCGGCCGTCACCAAGGTGGTCAATGACCCGCAGCAGATCCTGTGGCTGCTGGGCAATGTCGGCATGGCGGCGCTGCGCGATGGGCTGCCCGCCATCGTGATGCTGGTCTTCCTGTTCCAGCTCAACTGGCGGCTCACGCTGATCGCCCTCATCGTCACGCCGCTGATGGGCTGGCTGATGCGCAAGGTCAACCACCGCGTGCGGCGCGTCGCCTCACAGGCCTACGACGCCCAGCTCGACCTGGCCAACCGCGTGGAAGACCTGGCCCGCGCCTGGCGCGTGATCCGGCAGTTTGGCGCGGTGCCGGTGGAGCGCCAGCGCTTTGCCGAGGTGGCGCAGTCGGTGCGCCGCAACTCGCTCAAGACCTCGGCCGCCTCGGCCCTGGCGCAGCCGGCCTCGCAGTTCGTGGCCAGCATCGGCATCTCGCTCATCCTCGTCATCGCCGTCTGGCAGATCCGCACCACGGGCGAAGGCGCCAAGGCCTTTGCCGAGTACGTCA
>CALMQC010000046.1 GCA_937871895.1 uncultured Roseateles sp.
TCTCAATGCAGGGCTCGCGCAGTGGCTGATCGGCGCCGGCCTCGCGCCCGAGAGTTATGTGGTCTCGCAAGGCACCGTGCTGGGCCGCGACGGCCGCGTGTTTGTCGAGAAGCAGGGCGACACGATTTGGGTCGGCGGGCAGGTGACGCCACTGGTCGAGGGCCAGGTGCGGCTCTGAAGGGCGTGGCCTCGTACACTGCCGCCCGCTATGTCTGGCCCTGCTGTCGAGCTCCTTCAGCCCGCAAACCCCGAGGACTGGGAGGCCGCGCGCGAGATCCTGCGTGAGTACGCGGGCACCTTGAACGTGGACCTGTGCTTCCAGCAGTTCGACCGAGAACTCGCTGAGCTGCCGCAGGAATATGCGGCACCCGGCGGCCTGTTGCTGCTGGCGCTGGTGGACGGCGCGGTCGCGGGCAGCGGCGCCTTCAGGCCCTTGCCCGATTCCGATTACCCCGACGCCTGCGAGATGAAGCGGCTGTATGTGCGCCCCGCCTTTCGCCGCTTCGGCCTGGGCCGCCTGATTGCCGAGGCCCTGCTCGACCGCGCCACCGAGGCCGGCTACTCGACCATGCTGCTCGACACCCTCGACGACATGGAGGCCGCTCGGGGCCTCTACGAGGCACTCGGGTTCGTCGAGATCCCGCCGTATTACTTCAATCCCATCCCGGGAGCGCACTACCTCAAGGCCGAGCTCGGCCCTGAGTCGCTCTCGCGCTTCGTCAGCCTATGACCGACATCCGCCCCCTCGGCGAGCACGCCTGCCTGCTCGGCGAGTCCCCGCTGTGGCATCCGCTGGAGGCCTGTTTTTATTGCGTAGACATCCCGGGTCGGGAGATCTTGCGCTGGCGTGCCGGCCAGAGCGAGCCCGACCGCTGGGCCCAGGACGCCGAGCCCAGCTGCGTGGCCGCCCATGCCGACGGCGGCTTGCTGGTGACCCGGCGGGACGGGCTGTTCCGTTTCATCGACGGTGCACTCACCCGCCTGGCGCCGCCGCCCTATGACCCGACCCGCCAGCGCTTCAATGACGGCAAGGTTGGCCCCGACGGGCGTCTGTGGGTGGGCAGCCTGTCCGATGCGCGCGAACCCGAGGCGGTGCTCTACGTCTGGACCGGTCAGCGCTTCGAGGCCCGCGTCGGCGGTCTGCACGTGAGCAACGGCCTGGCCTGGAGCCCCGACGGGCGCCGTCAGTACTGGTCCGACACCAAGCTGCACCGCATCTACACGGCGGATTTCGATCCCGCCACGGGTGCCAGCGGAGTGCCTCGGGTCTTCGCCGAATTCCCGCCCAAGATGGCCGGGCACCCCTATGGCGGCCGGCCGGACGGGGCTGCCGTGGACGCTGACGGCGCCTACTGGTCCGCGCTCTTTGAGGGCGGGGCGCTGGTGCGCCTGTCGCCGACGGGCGAGGTGCTGCAACGCGTGGCCCTGCCGGTCACCTGCGCCACCATGCCCACCTTTGGCGGCGACGACCTGCGCACGCTCTACATCACGACCGCCCGCGAAAAGCGCCCTGCGGACGAACTGGCGCGCGAGCCCTGGGCCGGCCGGGTGCTGACTTTCCGGGTCGATGTGCCTGGGCTGCCTGCGAACCTCGTTCGGGCTTGATTCCCCGGCCACGAAGGCACCGCGCGACTCAGCGTCTTCCCTAGGGGGTGACTAGTCACATATAATGAGTGGCTTTGTCGATGGCGCCCTGCGCCATTTCGGTGTAGGCCCTCATGACCCACGTCCGGTTGTCTTCAGCGCCTTCCTCCCCCCAGCCCCGCGTCATCGCGGCCGCTGACTGGGACGAGGGGCAGGAGGAGCCGGTCCGGGCCCTGAGCGAGCGTGAAGCGCGCGAGCTCAAGGCCCGTTTGCCGATGTTGTCGCCCTGGCGTGTGCTGGGGCTGCAGGCGGCGGTGGGGCTGGGTGTGGCGGCATTGATCGGCGGCGTGACGGCTTCGGGCGTCATCTTCTGGTCAGCGCTCTACGGCATGGTTGCCGTGGTGGTGCCCAGCCTCCTGCTTGCGCGTGGCATGACAAAGCGCGTGGATTCGGCCGTCACAGCGGCTGCCGGATTCATGGCCTGGGAATTTTTGAAGATTGGTGCATCGATCGCGATGCTGGTGCTGGCGCCAAAGGTGGTGCCGGCTCTGAGTTGGCCCGCGTTGCTGGTCACGCTCGCGGTGTGCATCAAAGTGAATTGGCTGGCGCTGTTATGGCGCGGCCACTGACGGACAACACGAGGCAGATCGAAACATGGCAGCAGAAGGCCACGCAGCAGCAGCCCCGACCGCAGGTGAATACATCAATCACCACCTGAAGCACGCACAAAGCGCGCATCAGAACGGTCTTTTCGATTTCTCCGTCGTCAATCTCGACTCGTTGTTCTTCAGCATATTGCTGGGTGTCTTGGGCTGCTTCTTGCTGTGGCGCGCGGCGAAGTCCGCCACGTCAGGCGTCCCTGGTCGCTTTCAAGCCGCCGTCGAAATCTTGGTTGAAATCGTTGCGGACCAGGCCAAAGGCATCGTTCACAACGCCAACAGCCGCAAGCTTGTCGCGCCGCTGGCTTTGACCGTCTTCGTCTGGATCTTCCTGATGAATGCGATGGACCTGCTGCCGGTCGACCTCCTGCCGCTGATCTGGCAATCCGTCACTGGTGACCATCATGCCTACTTGCGTGTCGTGCCGACCGCTGACCTGTCCATGGCCCTCGGTCTCTCTGTCGGGGTCCTGATCACCTGTTTGGTCTACAACGTCAAGATCAAGGGCGCCGGCGGTTGGGCGCATGAGTTGGTTTCTGCGCCGTTCGGTGACAAGGTCTGGCTGTATCCGATCAACTTCGCCATGCAACTCGTTGAGTTCGCAGCCAAGACGATCTCGCATGGCATGCGGCTGTTCGGCAATATGTACGCCGGCGAACTGATCTTCCTGCTGATCGCATTGATGGGTGGCGCCTGGGCAAGCGTTGGTCCCGTCGGTGGTGTGTTGCTGGCCGCTGGCCACATCCTTGCCGGCTTTGTGTGGGCGGCCTTCCACCTGATCATCATCACGCTGCAGGCCTTCGTCTTCATGATGCTGACCCTGGTTTACATCGGTCAGGCGCACGACGCGCATTGAGCCCCGGTTTTCGTTTCCCTCAAGCAGTTTTCCTTCAACCCTTTCTCTCTCGTTCCCTCAAAGGAGTCATCGTGGAAGTCATTAGCTTTGTTGCTCTCGCCGCTGGTCTGATCATTGGTCTGGGCGCCTTCGGTGCTTGTATCGGTATCGGCATCATGGGCAGCAAGTACCTCGAATCCGCCGCTCGCCAGCCTGAGCTGATGAACGAGCTGCAAACCAAGATGTTCCTGCTGGCCGGCCTGATTGACGCTGCCTTCATCATCGGCACCGGTATCGCCCTGTGGTTTGCCACGGCCAACCCTTTCCTGGGCCAGATCGCCCAAGTCGTCGCCAAGTAATTCGACGTTGCCGCCCCGCCCTCGGACTCCTGGGGGCGGCTCCCAGCACTCGAACTTTGTGAGGCACCCAGGTGTTTATTAACGCATCGCTCATCGTTCAGATGATCGTGTTCCTGCTTTTGGTCGGGTTCACGATGAAGTATGTGTGGCCGCCGATCGTCAAGGCGCTCGACGAGCGCGCCGAGAAGATCCGCGAAGGCCTGTCCGCCGCTGACAAGGCCAAGGCTGAGCTGAAGGGCGCGGAGGCCCAAATCGCCAAGGAGCTCGCCGCCACCAAGGCCGAGTCCGGCAAGCTGATCGGCGATGCCGAGAAGCGCGCCGCCGCGATCGTCGACGAGGCCAAGAAGCGTGCCGAAGAAGAAGGCGCCAAGATCCTGGCCGCCGCCAAGGCCGATGCCGAGCAGCAAGTGGGCCGTGCCCGCGAAGCCCTGCGCGAGCAGGTGGCTGCGCTGGCCGTCAAGGGCGCCGAGCAGATCCTGCAGCGCGAGGTCAACGCCGGCGTCCACGCCGAGCTGCTTTCGCGCCTGAAGACGGAGCTGTAAATGGCCGAGATCGCCACCATCGCCCGCCCCTACGCTGAAGCCCTGTTCCAGGTGGCCAAGAGCCAGGACCTGGCCGCATGGGGTCAGCAGCTCGACGCGCTGGCCCAGGTGGCGCAGGACGCCGATCTGCGCCAGTTCGCCGATCACCCCAAGGCCAGCGCCCAGCAAGTGTTCGACGTGATGGCTGCGGCCGCCAAGACCGCGCTTGCGCCCGGCGTGCAGAACTTCCTGCGCACCGTGATCGAGAACGGTCGCCTCGCCGCATTGCCCGCCATCGTGGCTCAGTACCACACCCTGGCCAATGCGGCTTCGGGCGTGTCCGATGCGCAGATCTTCAGCGCCTTCGAGATCTCGGCCGAGCAACTGGCTGAACTCAAGGGCACGCTTGAGAAGCGCTTTGGCCGCAAGCTGGACGCTCACGTCCAGCTGGAGCCGAGCCTGATCGGCGGTGTGCGCGTGGTGGTGGGCGACGAGGTGCTCGACACCTCGGTCAAGGCACGCCTCGAACGCATGAAAGTGGCCCTGACCGCCTAAGTCCAGGCCTGACGACGAATTCCCTTCACTCGCCCCGACTGCGCGCAGCGCGCCAGCCGAGGACCGGAGACCCAGCATGCAACTCAATCCCGCTGAAATTTCCGAACTGATCAAGAGCCGCATCGAGGGTCTTGGTGGCAGCACGGACATCCGCAACCAGGGCACTGTCGTGTCCGTTTCCGACGGCATCGTCCGCGTCCACGGCCTCTCGGACGTGATGCAAGGCGAGATGCTGGAGTTCCCGCCTGCCGCTGACGGCACGCAGACCTTCGGCCTTGCGCTGAACCTTGAGCGTGACTCCGTCGGTGCCGTGGTGCTGGGTGCCTATGAGCACATCTCCGAAGGCGACACCGTCAAGTGCACGGGCCGCATTCTGGAAGTGCCGGTCGGCCCTGAGCTGATCGGCCGTGTTGTGAACGCCCTCGGCCAGCCGATCGACGGCAAGGGTCCGATCAACGCCAAGATGACGGACGTGATCGAGAAGGTCGCCCCGGGCGTGATCGCACGTCAGTCGGTGGACCAGCCCGTCCAGACCGGCCTGAAGTGTATTGACACCATGGTGCCCGTCGGCCGCGGCCAGCGCGAGTTGATCATTGGTGACCGTCAGACCGGCAAGACCGCCGTCGCCATTGACGCGATCATCAACCAGAAGGGTCAGAACATGACCTGCGTCTACGTCGCGATCGGCCAGAAGGCCTCGTCGATCAAGAACGTGGTGCGTGCTCTGGAACAAGCCGGCGCCCTGGAATACACCATCGTCGTCGCCGCCTCGGCGTCCGAATCGGCTGCCATGCAGTACGTGTCGGCCTACTCCGGCTGCACGATGGGCGAATACTTCCGCGATCGCGGCCAAGACGCCCTGATCGTCTATGACGATCTGTCCAAGCAGGCCGTGGCTTACCGCCAGGTCTCGCTGCTGCTGCGCCGCCCCCCGGGCCGCGAAGCCTTCCCTGGCGACGTGTTCTATCTCCACAGCCGCCTGCTCGAGCGCGCCGCCCGCGTGAATGCCGACTACGTCGAAGCCTTCACCAAGGGTGAGGTCAAGGGCAAGACCGGTTCCCTGACGGCCCTGCCGATCATCGAAACCCAAGCCGGTGACGTGTCCGCCTTCGTGCCGACCAACGTGATCTCGATCACCGACGGCCAGATCTTCCTGGAAACCAACCTGTTCAACGCCGGTATCCGCCCCGCGATTAACGCCGGTATCTCGGTGTCGCGCGTCGGTGGTGCTGCGCAGACCAAGCTGGTGAAGTCGCTGTCCGGCGGTATCCGTACCGACCTGGCCCAGTACCGCGAGCTGGCTGCCTTCGCTCAGTTCGCGTCTGACCTGGACGCCGCCACCCGCAAGCAACTGGACCGCGGTGCCCGCGTGACCGAGCTGCTCAAGCAGGCCCAGTACCAGCCGCTGTCGATCAGCCTGATGGCCGCCTCGATCTACGCCGCCAACAAGGGCTTCCTGGACGACATCGACGTCAAGAAGGTGCTGTCCTTCGAGCACGGCCTGCACCAGCACCTCAAGACCAGCCACGCTGCCCTCCTCGCCAAGCTCGAAAACGACAAGGCGATGGACAAGGATGCTGAAGCCGAACTCAACGCCGCGATCGCTTCCTTCAAGAAGAGCTTCGCCTAACCACGGACCCTTGCGAGGCCGGGGCGACCCGGTCTCCATCTGACGAGGAGCCTCTATGGCATCAAGCAAGGAAATCCGCGGCAAGATCAAGTCGGTCGAGAACACCAAGAAGATCACCAAGGCGATGGAAATGGTCGCCGCGTCCAAGATGCGCAAGGCGCAGGATCGGCTGCGCGCGGCTCGTCCCTATGCCGAGAAGGTGGGCAACATCGCGGCGGAACTGGCCAAGGCCAACCCCGAGTACCGCCACCCCTTCCTGGTGAAGAACGAGTCGGCCACCACGGCCGGCATGGTCGTCGTCACCACCGACAAGGGCTTGTGCGGCGGTCTGAACACCAACCTGCTGCGCGCAGCCACCCAGAAGCTCAAGGAGCTTGAGGGCGCAGGCCAGAAGGCCGAAGTCGTCGCCATCGGCGGCAAGGGCCTTGGCTTCATGAACCGCATCGGCGCCCGTGTGGTGGCCCAGGCCACCCAGCTGGGTGACCAGCCGCACATCGAGGCCCTGATCGGCCCCGTCAAGGTGCTGCTCGACGCCTACGCCGCTGGCAAACTCTCGGCCGTCTACCTCTGCTACACCAAGTTCATCAACACGATGAAGCAAGAGGTGACAGTGCACCAGCTGCTGCCGCTCAAGGCCGCCGACCTGGCCAGCGCCAGCACGGAGCCCAAGCCCGCGCACAGCTGGGACTACATCTACGAGCCCGACGCAGCCACCGTCATCGACGAACTGCTGGTGCGCTACACCGAGGCCCTGGTCTACCAGGCAGTGGCAGAGAACATGGCCAGCGAGCAGTCCGCCCGCATGGTGGCCATGAAGTCCGCCACTGACAACGCCGGCAACCTCATCAAAGAACTCAAGCTGGTCTACAACAAGACCCGCCAGGCAGCGATCACGAAGGAACTCTCCGAGATCGTGGGCGGCGCGGCCGCTGTGGGTTGATCCAGGTTGAAGCAGGCAAGCAATACGACGAATTGAAGGAACGAAGAAATGGCTAACACGCAAGCAGTCGGCAAGATCGTTCAGTGCATTGGCGCCGTGGTGGACGTGGAATTCCCGCGCGACCAGATGCCCAAGGTCTATGACGCTCTCAAGATGACGGGCTCGGCCCTGACCCTCGAAGTGCAGCAGCAGCTGGGCGACGGCATCGTCCGCACCATCGCGCTGGGCTCGTCCGACGGCCTGCGCCGTGGCACCGAGGTCTACAACACCGGCGACACCATCAAGGTGCCCGTCGGCAAGGCGACCCTTGGCCGCATCATGGACGTGCTGGGCAACCCCATCGACGAGCGCGGCCCGGTCGCTTCCGACCTGACCGCCTCCATCCACCGCGCCGCGCCGGCCTACGACGAGCTGTCGCCGTCGCAAGACCTGCTCGAAACCGGCATCAAGGTGATCGACTTGATCTGCCCGTTCGCCAAGGGCGGTAAGGTGGGTCTGTTCGGTGGCGCCGGCGTCGGCAAGACCGTGAACATGATGGAGCTCATCAACAACATCGCCA
>CALMQC010000047.1 GCA_937871895.1 uncultured Roseateles sp.
GGCCCTGGGCGCGATGATGCGCAACACCGGGCGGCTCTACGCCTTCGACGTGTCGGGCCACCGGCTCGATGCACTCAAGCCCCGGCTGGCGCGCAGTGGCCTGTCCAACGTCTACCCGGCCCAGATCGCCCATGAGCGTGACGACCGCATCAAGCGCCTGGCCGGCAAGCTGGACCGGGCGCTGGTGGATGCGCCGTGTTCGGGCCTCGGCACCCTGCGCCGCAACCCGGACCTGAAGTGGCGCCAGTCACCCGAATCAGTGGCCGAGCTTCAGGCCAAGCAACGCGCCATCCTGGCCAGCGCCGCGCGGCTGGTGAAGCCCGGCGGGCGCCTGGTCTATGCGACCTGCAGCCTGCTCGACGCCGAAAACGAAGTGATCGCCAACGAGTTCAGCGCCGCGCACCCGAGCTTCACGCCGCTGCCGGCCGAAAGCCTGATCGAGCCGGCGATGCTTTGCGAGGGTGGCTTCTTGCGCCTGTGGCCGCACCGGCACCAGATGGACGGGTTTTTCGCGGCCGTCTGGCAGCGCCAGGATTGACCTGGGGCAAATCCCGCCATGAATGCTCATTGGGCGGGCTTCCCTCGGGGCACGAGTTAGGGGGGCAGCTTTACAATCGCCCGACCTTTAGCGGGGCCTTTTTCGGGCCCGATCAGGACCGCATGAACGAGCTTTTCAACGCCCTTTTGGATTGGCTGGACACCGGCCTCTTGCACGCCACCGGCTGGCAGCTGCTGGTGTACACGCTGGTGGTGACCCACATCACCATCGCCGGCGTCACCATCTTCCTGCACCGCGCCCAGGCGCACCGCGCGCTGGACCTCGGGCCCATCCCGTCGCACTTCTTCCGGTTCTGGCTGTGGATGACCACGGGCATGGTGACCAAGCAATGGGTGGCCATCCACCGCAAGCACCACGCCAAGTGCGAGACCGAGGAAGATCCGCACAGCCCGCAAACGCGCGGCCTCAAGAAAGTGGTGGCGGAAGGCGCCGAGCTCTACCGCTTTGAAGCCAAGAACCAGGAGACCCTGGCCAAGTACGGCCACGGCACGCCGGACGACTGGCTGGAGCGCAACCTCTACAGCGGTCGCCGCTCCGTCTGGGGCGTGTCGCTGATGCTGATCCTCAATGTGCTGCTGTTCGGCGCCATCGGCGCCACCATCTGGGCCATCCAGATGGTGTGGATCCCGTTCTGGGCGGCCGGCATCATCAATGGCGTCGGTCACTACTGGGGCTATCGCAACTTCGAGGCGCCGGATGCCTCGACCAACCTCGTGCCCTGGACGCTGATCATTGGCGGCGAGGAACTGCACAACAACCACCACACCTACCCGACTTCGGCCAAGTTCTCGGTCAAGCCCTACGAGTTCGACATCGGCTGGATGTACATCCGCATGCTCAGCGCGCTGGGCTGGGCCAAGGTTCGCAAGACGCCGCCCAAGCTCGCCCTGGGCGAGATCAAGCCCGCTGACGCCAAGACGCTGGAGGCCTTGATCGCCAACCGCTACGAGGTGATGGCGGCTTATGCGCGTGACCTCAAGTCCGCCTGCGCGGCCGAGCTGGCCCGTATCAAGGCCGAAGGCGGCAAGCACAGCGCGCGCTGGAGCCAGTTCAAGCTGGCGCAGCATTGGCTGCACCGCGACGCCGAGAAGATCCCCGCCACTGCGCAGGCCAGCATCGAGGTGGCTCGCGCCGCCAGCCCCAATCTCGACAAGCTGATCAGCATGCGCGAGGAACTCCGCCAGTTCTGGACGCGCACCAATGTGTCCGCCGAACAGCTGGTGGCCGACCTGCAGGCCTGGTGCCGCCGGGCCGAGGAAAGCGGCGTCAGCGAACTGCGCGCCTTCTCGATGCGCCTGCGCATGGCCCACGCCTGAGGCCTGCTCCGGCCGTGCTGTTTTGCGGCTGAGTAAAGACTGCGGCTCGCTCATGGCGAGCCGTTTTCTTTTGCTGGGCCGGCTCCTAGACTCAAGCCTGCCAACAACCCTTTGAGGAGGTTCTCATGGCTCGCAAACTGACCCGTGTCGGAGTGCTTGGCGCCGTCAGTGCCGCGTTGATGCTGGCAATGGCGGGGCCCGCTGCAGCCGCGGAGGTGAAAGTCAATTTCCTGGATGTCCAGCACTACTCGGACATCAAGGACAACGACGGCTTCCCGCGCCCTGAAGTGCTGAAAGAC
>CALMQC010000048.1 GCA_937871895.1 uncultured Roseateles sp.
TCTTCCCCAGCGCCTTGAACCTGCTGACCCCGCAGATGCTGCCGCAGGCCGTGCAGGCCGCGATGGCGGCCATCGAGAAGGTCTGCCCCGAGGCGCGCAATCTGGTCGTAGTGCCGGATGCGCCGCTGTGCAACCTGAAGCTGGCCCACCTGGCCACCCTGGCCCGCGTGTTCACCCAGGCCGGGCTCAATGTGCGGCTGGGCACCTTCGACCCCAGCGTCACGGCGGCCACCACGTTGACCCTGCCCGAAGGCGGCGAGATGACCCTGGAGCCCATGGTGCGCCGCAAGGGCCGCCTGGTGCTGCAAAGCGGCTTTGACCCCTGCACCATCCTGCTCAACACCGACCTGGCCGGCGGCGTTCCGCCGGTGCTGCGCGGCCTGAACGAGCAATACCTGCTGCCGCCGCTGCATGCAGGCTGGACGGTGCGGCGCCGTAGCCGCCATTTCGAGGCCTACGAAGAGCTGGCCAAGCGCTTTGCCAAGCTGCTGGGCATGGACCCCTGGTTGATCCACCCCAGCACAAGTCTGGTCACGGGCCTCGACATGTCGGCCGCGCAGGGCCTGGAGCAACTGCAGGCCGAGGCCGATGCCCAGCTCACCAAGGTACGCCGCAAGTACAAGGACTACGGCATCCAGGACAAGCCCTTCGTCGTGCTCAAGAGCGATGTCGGCACCAATGTGGGCGTGATGACCGTGCGCGACCCCAAGGAGATCGCCGGCCTCAACGAGCGCTGCCGCGGCTGCCTGTCCTCGGGCCAGCGGGGCGAGGTGTTCCGGGACTTCCTGGTCCAGGAGGGGGTGCCCACCTTCGAGCGCGTGCACGACGCCGTGGCCGAGCCCGTGGTCTACACCATGGACCGCTATGTGGTGGGGGGCTACTACCGCGTGCATGCCCAGCGCGGCGTGGACGAAAGCCTCAACGTGCCCGGCTCCAGCTTCGTGCCCCTGGCCTTCACCGAGGCCCAACAGCTGCCCAAGCTTGGCGAGCGGCCCGGCGCCAGCGTGCCCAACCGCTTCTACATGTATGGTGTCGTGGCGCGCCTGGCGCTGCTGGCCGCCGCCTACGAGCTGGAAGCCACCGACCCGCTGGCCGAGACACTCGAAACCGCCTGAAACCCTCGTGCGGCGGGGCCTGTGCCTGGCCACGCCCTAAGCGTGTAGGAGGCCCCGGTCAAGCCACGTTTGCGTGGAATGTTGCGCTGCACAAAGGCCGGGGTTCGGGCGCAGAATGGCGCCTTTCGAACATCGAGCCGCTCCTGCTTGCGGCCCTTCTCACGTGAGTGCTTCCCACGCGGCTCGCAGCCCCTCGGCGCTGGCGGGTCTCACCCTCGGTGCCCTGGGGGTGGTCTATGGCGACATCGGCACCAGCCCGCTGTACGCCCTCAAAGAAGTTTTCCACGGTGGCCACATCGCCGCCACGCCCGAGAACATCCTCGGCGTGCTGTCCCTGCTCTTCTGGACCATCACCGTCGTCGTCTCGATCAAGTATGTGCTCTTGATCCTGCGGGCCGACAACAACGGCGAAGGCGGCCTCATCGCCATGCTGGCCCTGGCCACCACGGCCGTGAAGGGCCAACCCGCGCTGCGCCGCGTGCTGATGACCGTGGGTCTCTTTGGTACCGCCATTTTCTTTGGCGACGCCGTCATCACCCCGGCCATGACGGTGCTCGGCGCGGTCGAGGGCATCGACGTCTATGCCCCCGAGTACCACGACGCCATCCTGCCCCTCACCCTCATCGTGATTGCCGGCCTGTTTGCCGTGCAGCGCTTTGGCACGGGCGGCATTGGCAAGGCCTTCGGGCCGGTGATGCTGACCTGGTTCCTGGTGCTGGCCCTGCTGGGCTTGCCGCGAGTGCTGCAGAACCCCGGTGTGCTGGCCGCCATGAACCCGCTGCATGCGATCGAGTTCTGCCTGCACCACGGCTGGGTGGCCTTCGTCGGCCTTGGTGCGGTGGTGCTGGTCGTCACCGGCGGTGAAGCCCTCTACGCCGACCTCGGCCACTTCGGCAAGAAGCCCATCCGCATCGCCTGGTACGGCGTCGTGATGCCGGCCCTGGTCATCAACTACTTCGGGCAAGGCGCCATGCTGCTGCAGGAGCCCGAGGCCATCCAGAACCCCTTCTTCCACCTCGCGCCCAGCTGGGCCGAGGTCCCGCTCTTCCTGCTCGCCACGGCGGCGGCCATCGTGGCCTCACAGGCCCTCATCACCGCCGCCTTCTCGGTCACCAAGCAGGCCATCCAGCTCGGCATCCTGCCGCGCATGCGCATCCTGCACACCAGCGTGCGCGACACGGGCCAGATCTACGTCCCCTTCATCAACTGGATGCTGTTCGGCCTCGTCGTTGTCGCCGTCAGCTTCTTCGGTTCGGCCAGCCGCCTGGCCGGGGCCTACGGCGTGGCGGTCACCATCGACATGACCATCACCACGGTGATGACCTTCTTCGTCATCCGCTTTGGCTGGAAGTACCCGCTGGTGCTGTGCGCGGCTGCCACGGGCATCTTCTTCCTGATCGACGTCACCTTCCTGGCCTCCAACCTGCTCAAGATCGCGGCCGGCGGCTGGTTCCCGCTGCTCATCGGCGTCTGCATGTTCACGCTGATGCTCACCTGGCGGCAGGGGCGCCGGATGCTGTCCGACAAGCTGCGCGAGGACGCCATCGAGCTGCCCTCCTTCCTCGACGCCGTCTTCCTCAGCCCGCCCACGCGCGTGCCGGGCACGGCGGTCTTCCTGTCGGCCGAGCTTGGCATCACGCCCAATGCGCTGATGCACAACCTCAAGCACAACAAGGTGCTGCACGAGCAGAACGTCTTCGTCACCGTGCGCCACCACGAGGTGCCCTGGATCGGCTTTGACAAGCGCTGCGAGGTCGAGTCCCTGGGGCACAACTGCTGGCAGGTGACCCTGCACTTCGGCTTCAAGAACGAGCCTGACGTGCCCGAGGCCCTGGCCCAGCTCAAGAGCCATGGCGTGCAGCTGGAAGAGATGGAGACCAGCTACTTCCTCAGCCGCGACATCGTCATCCCCACCATCGGGGCCGGCATGGCGCTGTGGCGCGAGAAGCTCTTTGCCGGCATGCACCGCAACGCGGCGGCCGCGGCCGACTTCCTGCACCTGCCTACCAACCGCATCGTCGAGCTGGGCAGCAAGGTAGAGATCTAGGTCTAGCCTTGTTGGGCTAAACCCCGCTGCTTGGCGGCGCGCGCCTCCTGACAATCGCGCCCCATGCTGCCCAATCTCCTGGCCACCCGCCGCGGGCGCCTCGGCGCCTTCTTCCTGCTCTACGTCACCGAGGGCATCCCGCTCGGGTTCGCCACCACGGCCATCGCGTATTACCTGCGCAAGACGGGTGTCGGGCCGGCCGAGATCGGCGCCTTCGTCGGTTCCTTCTACCTGCCCTGGGCCTTCAAGTGGGCCTTTGGCCCCGTGGTGGACGTGTTCCGCTCCCAGCGCTTTGGCCACCGTCGGGCCTGGATCATGGGCACTCAGGTGCTGATGGCCGCCACGCTGGCGGTGCTCGTCGTCTTTGACCTGCCCTCGCAGCTCGGCCTTTTCACGGCCGTGCTCTTCGTCCACAACACCATTGGCGCCGTGCAGGACGTGGCCATCGACAGCCTGGCCTGCAACACCTTGGCCGAGGACGAGCGCGGCCTCGCGAACGGGCTGATGTTCGCGGGTGCTGCCATCGGGACGGCGGTGGGCGGCTCGGGCGTGCTCTTCCTGACCGCCTACACCGGCTTCCAGCCCAGCTTCTTCTTCGTGGCCGGCGCCATCCTCAGCATCACCGCTTTCGTCGTGCTGCCGATGAAGGAGGCCGCCGTCGTCGTGATGGCTGAGGGCGCTGCCGCCGCCGAGACCGGCCTGCGCCGCATCGGCCGCGAGATGCACGAGTTCAGCGTCACCGCCTTCCGCTCTTTCATGGGCACGCGCGGCGCCTTTGCCGGCGTGGGCTTTTGCCTGCTGCCCATGGGGGCCATGGCGCTGGGGCTCGCGCTGCGCACCAACCTCAGCGCCGAGTTCGGGCTCGACGAGCACGAGACCGCCCAGCTCGAACTCTGGAGCAACGTTGTCACCGCCATCGGCATGGTCATCGGCGGCTGGCTGTCCGACCGGCTCGGCCGTCGGCAGACGCTCTTCGTCTACTTCTGCCTGATGAGCCTGCCCACCGCCTGGCTTGCCTGGAAGCTGCAGCAGCTCGGCTACATCGAAGCCCGCCCGGCCGGCGCTCGGCAGCCCGAGTTCGCGCTGCTGCTCTGGATCGCCAGCATCGTCTACAACATCTTCCAGGGCCTCATGTACGGCACCCGCGCCGCCATCATGATGGACGTGACCAACCCCAAGGTGGCCGGCACGCAGTTCACCGCCTACATGGCCATGTCCAACCTGGCCATCGCGTACAGCGCCACCTGGCAGGGCATCAGCATCGAGGCCATGGGCTATCCCGTCACCCTTGGCATCGACGCCGCCGTCGGCCTGCTGCTGCTGCTGCTGCTGCCCATGATCCGCCCCCCGCGTGAAGGCGAGGAAATGGCCGACGCCCCCGCGCGCCGCGCCCGCGGTTCCGCCTGGGTGCTGGCCCTGCTGTGCCTGGCCTGGCTGCCCTTCAGCCAATGGGGTGAGGCTTTTGGCAAGGCGCGCGGCGTGGTGGACCTGTTCTTCACCCTCATCTTTGTGATGAGCGCCGTACTGCTCACCGCCGCCTGGGCGATGCTGCCGCGCCAGCCCCTCACCCGCGCCGCCCCCTGGGTCGCGCTCGCCCTGCTGGCCGTCTACGTCCGCAAGTTCTTCGACGCTGGGCTGCCGCTGCAACTGATCACCAGCGTGGTTGCCCTGGCGGGAGCGGCGGTGCTGCTCGGCTTGGCGCGTCAGCGCTGGCGCGAGCTGAGCTGATGGCATCGCACCCCTCGCCGCCGCCTGCGCGCCGTGGCTCGCACGATATGAAATTCGCCCGAAAGGCTCACGCAAAGCGCGCTTCGAGCTAGGGATTCGCTTGTGATTTTCACCGGGGCTTTTTCACGGGTGGACTGATACATTGGTCCGCCTTTGCCGCCACGGCCCTGAGGAGGGGAACCATGCCTACATCAACGTCGCGCCTTCGCTTGCTCGGGGCGCTTGTCATCGTCGCGCTGCTCACGGGCTGTGCGGCCACACAAAGCCACGACAAGCACGCCGAAAGCGTGCAGCAGGCCGCGCGCTCCGGCGGTGGCTTTGCCGCCGCCCTGGCCCAGCATGAAGCCAGCGCCACCTCGGACGACCAGAAGAAGGCCCTGCTCTACAACCTGGAGCGTGGCGAGCTGCTGGCGCTGAACCGTCGCTATGCCGACAGCATCGAGGCCCTGGCCCTGGCCGACGTCAAGGTCAAGGAGTGGGAAGAGGCCGCCAAGACCAGCCCCGACAAGCTGCTTGGCACCCTCGGCGCCGCCACCATCAGCGAGCGGCTCAAGCCCTATGAGGGGCAGGACTACGAGAAGGTTTTCCTGACCACGCGCCTGGCCCTGAACCGCCTGGTGCTGGGTGACCTGGACAACGCCCGCGTCGAGATCAAGCGCACCCACGAGCGCGAGGCCGTGATCGCCGAGTTCCGCGCCAAGGAGACCGCCAAGGCCGAGGCCGAGGCCAAGGAGAAGGGCGCCGATGCCAAGGGCAAGGAGCTCAACGGCTACCCGGTCGAGACCCTGAACGACCCGGCCGTGCTCAAGCTCAAGAACGGCTACCAGAACGCGCTCAGCCACTACCTGAGCGGCTTCGTCTACGAAGTGCTCGGCGAAGACGGCCTGGCCGCCCCGGGCTACCGCAAGGCCATCGAACTGCGCCCCGAAGTGCCCCTGCTGGAAGAAGGCCTGCGCGGCCTCGACCAGCGCACCTCCTTCACCCACAAGCGCCGTCAAGCCAAGACCGACGTGCTGCTGATCGTCGAGGCCGGCACCTCGCCCGCCCGCAAGCCCAAGGCCTTCACGGTGCCGGTGCCCATTTCCGGCCGCCTCAATTCGGTCAGCATTTCCTACCCCGTGATCGAGCCGAACAAGGAGCCGCTGCTGTCCGGCCTGACCCTCGGCGGCGCCGAGTTCAAGCTGGAGCCGGTGGTCGATGTGGACCTGATGGCCCGCCGTGCCCTGAGCGACGAAATGCCCGGCATGGTGCTGCGCGGCATCACCCGCGCCATCGTCAAGGGCACGGTCCAGAACGAGCTGCAAAAGCGCGCCGGCCTGTTCGGTGCCGTCGTGGGCCTCGCCGCGTCGGTCGTCACCGAGCAAGCTGACGACCGCATGTGGCGCATGCTGCCCGGCCGCGTCTACCTGGCGCGCGCCTACCTGGAGCCTGGCGAGCACCGCCTCGTCTTCAACGGCCAGCCCGTGGGCGAGCCCGTCAAGATCGACGGCCAGTACGCCGTGCTCAATATGCGCCTCTTCGAAGGCCAGTGGGTGATGCATGACGTGGCCAAGTTCGGCCGCCTCGTGGCGCCGCCGCCTGCTGCTGCTGCGCCTGCGGCCACCACGGCTGTGGTTTCGGGTAAGGTTGAGGCGCCCGCTGCGGTGGCCCCCAAGCCCGCTGCGAAGCCCGCCGTGAAGCCTGCGGCGCCGGCGGCTGCCAAGCCCGCAGCAGCGGCGGCCAAGCCGGCTGCAGCGCCGGCAGTGGTTCCCAAGCCCAACTGATCGAGCGACCCAGGAGCGCCATGATGAATCGCAGGATCCTCTCTCTCGCCGCAGCCGCCTGTGTGGCCTTGTTGGCCAGTGCACTGCCGGCCCACGCCGACGACGACACCACCAGCCCCGCCATTGCCGCCAAGCTGGCGCTGCGCGGCAAGCCCAACGGCGTCAAGGTCGCTGAGATGCGCCTCGTCCGCAAGGCCGACGTGCTCGTCGTCCAGGCCGACCTCTACAACGTCACCAAGAAGAACCGCACCGTCTTCTACCGCTTCCGCTGGCTCGACAGCGACGGCAGCCAGGTCGGCGATGGCGAGGCCTGGAAGCAGCTGCCCGTGCTGGGCGAGCAGACCCAGACCATCAAGGGCGTGGCGCCCACGTCGGCCGTGGTCGATCTGCGCCTCGAAATGAACGTCGAAACCAACTGACCCTCCCGGGAGACCCACCATGACCACCCGTACCTCGTTCGTCGTGCTGGCCGCCGCCTTGGCCGCTTCCCTGCTGTGTGGCTGCGAGACCGTGTCCTCGCCCGTCGTGCGCCTGCAGCGCCAGGTCATCCCGGCTGACGCCCAGCCCGCCGCGCCCGCCCAGCAAGCAGCGCCCGCCCCGGCCCAGGACGCCGCCGCTCACTGACTGCCAGAAGGTCCGCCGCCAAGAAACTCAAGCCATCGCTGCCCGGGCTGC
>CALMQC010000049.1 GCA_937871895.1 uncultured Roseateles sp.
GGCGCAGCGGGCGGGGGCCTCGGCCGCATCCAGTGTTGAGCCGGCCGGTGCGGCGGGCTCGGCAGCCAGTGCGGCGCCGCCGAGCGGCAACAGGGCCAGCACGCTGCAAGCAAGGGCAGTGCGGGTACGGCAAAGGGCGGTGCGAGTCCGGCAAAGGGCGGGCATGGCAGGGGTGCTCCAGCAGTGGGGAGCCAGAGTGTGGCAGCAACGGCGCGGGCGGCGATGAACAGGTCCGTTTCCGGCCAGCGCGGCGGCCCGGGGACGGCGATAGTGGGCGCCCTGCCCACCCACTCCGGACACAGCCCCATGGCCTATTTCGAGCACGAGATCCGCATCCGCACCACGCCCGACGCCGCCTGGGATGCGCTGCGCGACGTGGGCCAACTGCACACCCGCCTGGTGGTGGGCTTTGTGGTGGCCTGCGAATGGGATGGCAAGACGCGGCACCTGCGCTTTGCCAACGGCCTCAGCGCGGCCGAGCGCATCGTGGCCGTGAGCGAGGCGCATCGGCGCGTGTCCTGGTCCGCCCAGAGCGAGCGCCTCGCTCACCACAACGCCTCGGCCCAGGTGCTGGCGGGTGATGAACCCAGCAGCTGCCGCGTGCGCTGGTGTGTGGACCTGCTGCCCGACGCCATGGCCCCCGCCATCGAGACCATGGTGCTGGCCGGCCTGCAGGCGATGCGGCAAACGCTGGAAGGGCGTTGAGCCGCTGGCGGTGCATGTGTCGGCTATCGTGCAGCGCCTCTCAGTGCCACACCTCGGAGTCGCCCCTTTGGAGATCAAGATTGCCGTCAGCGATGCTGACATCGCCGCCTGCTATGCCGTGCTGGCTCAGCTGCGCCCGCACCTGCCGCAGGCTGACTTCCTGGCCACCATTCGCCGCCTGGAGGCGACGACGGGCTTTCGGCTCGCGTCCGTGACGGACGAGGGTCGCGTGCGTGCCGTGGCCGGCATTCGTGCCGCCGAATGGCTCTACGCCGGCAAGTACCTGGAGATTGAAGACCTGGTCACCGCTGAGGCGGACCGCTCGCAAGGCTATGGCGGCCAGCTCTTTGATTGGTTGGCGCAGTACGCCCGGGCCCAGGGCTGCCGGCAGCTGCGCCTGTTGTCAGGCGTGGCCCGCGAAGCGGCGCACCGTTTTTACGGGCGCAAGGGCATGCGCTTTGAGGCCAAGTACTTCTCCATGGACCTCGGCTGAGGCCTGCGCAAAAAAGGAGCCCGGCAGTGCCGGGCTCATGAATGATCCGAGATGAGGAGACTCGAACCAGAGGACTCCTGGTGTTGAACGGCGCTGCGTGCCGCTCAGCTGCGCGGTTCGCCGGCGCTGCTGGCGCGGGCCACTTGCGGGGCCGCAGCGCTGCTGCTGCCGGTGACGACGACGGTGGGCAGGCGCGTGTAGCTGACGATCTGGCCGTCGGGCATGTGGCGGCCCAGGATCTCCACCGGCTCCAGCTGCACGATCTCGCTGGCGGGCGCGGTCACCTCATGGCCATATCCGGCCAGGCCGAGCGAGGCTGCAATGGCGGCCAGCGCAATCATGGCAACAGCGGCAAAGGAGGCGGGGCTGGGGGCTGAGGTGTTCATGGTGGTGGTCCTTTTGATGCGTGATGTCTGTGTGTCGATGGCGCCAGTGTTCCGTGGCAGGCCAGGCGGCGCGAGGGCCTTGCGACGAAGCGCCAAAACCCGGGGGTGAATGGGCGGATACGGCGCGCGAACCTGCAGCGGCCTCCCGGAAAGACCCGCTCCCGGGCGCCACGGGCCCCACGCATACTTGGTCCATTGGCGGCCACCTGCACGGCCGCACAACAGGGAGCACAGCGCATGACCACGCCACGCACGGCCGACGTTCAGCTCGGCGGCATCACGGACCTGAATCTCATCGCCGACGTCAAGCAAGGCTTCGTCGACGCCTTCGAGACCATCACCTACCTGGACCGCCTGCGCCGCGTGCTCAAGACGCTCAACGGCCTGCGCCTCAGCTCGCGCGAGTCATCGCTGACGGCGGCCGGCTTCACCGACGTGGTCAGCCGCTGGCGCATCGTCCACTCCTTCCGCTGGTCCATCATTGACCCGGCCGATCCCACGGACCCGAAAGGCCGCGCCCGGCTGATGCTCAGCGTCAACTTCGACGGCGGCTGGGAGCCCTACATGCGCGTCATCTGGGACCAGCTCGGCTCCACGCTGGACCTGATGCTCTGCCACGTCGAGGGCTACCAGCTCTCCAACCGCTGCAGCTTCGAGGCCTACTCGGCCTGGGTGCGCGCGCACGAGGTCTCGGCCGACTTCCTCTTCATGGAGTCCGGCCGCAGCGTGGCCGACACCGAATACCTCAAGGCCTACGAGGCCAGCCAGCGCGGCAAGCCCGACGCGCTGACCGCCACGCGGGTGCACAGCCTGCTGCAGGGCGAGACCAAGCCGCTCCCGTCTGACCCCCGCGCCCGCATGGCCATGGCCCTCAAAGGCCTGGCCGGGCTCTCGGGCCTCTATGCGCTGAATCGCTATTTCGGCGCCGGCGCGCCTGACGGCTACTGCCTGCTGCGCGCCACGCAAGACGTGTTTTTCGAGATGAAGCTGCTGGACACGCGCCAGCTCTTCCCGCAAGAGCCGCTCTCGCCCGTGCGGGCGCAGTACGCGCAGATGCTGGCGTGGTTTGAGGGCGAGATCCCGCCGGTGCCCAGCCCCCAGCGCGAGCTGCACTTTGCGGGCCACGACATCCAGGCCGGCATCCTCTCGCCGGTCAAGGCGCCGTCGGGCGCGCTGGTGCTGCTGCGCGTGGCCCAGCCCAGCACGGCGCTGGCTTTTCTGTCTGCCCTGCCGGTGCCCTGGGAGGGCAGCCACACGCCCGAGAACGGCCTCTGGACGCAAGTGGCCTTGAGCCTCTCCGGCCTGCGCGCGCTCGGCATCCCCGAGGCGCGCCTGCAGCGCCTGCCCACGGCCTTCAAAGAAGGCATGGCCGCCCGCGCCGGCTTGATTGGCGACCTGCGCCACAACCACCCGCGCAACTGGCGCTGGCCGCGCCGGGTGGACAACGGCGCGCCCATCGAGCCCGCCAGCGCCCATGTGCTGGTGCAACTGCGCTGCGCCACGCCTGAGGCCGCGGCCCACCTGCAAGCCGCCATCGCCGCGCTCTCGGGCGTCAGCACGGGCCTTGCCATCATGGCAGTCGAGCCCATGCGCACCAACCCCGGCAAGCGCGAGCACTTTGGCTACGTGGACGGCACCAGCCAGCCCGTGGCGCACGCGTCGCCGGGCGAGTCCAACTGGTCCGACCAAGTGCCGCGCGGCGAGCTGCTGCTGGGCTACCCCACGCTGCGCGACAAGCAATACCCCGTGCCCGAGAAGGCCGACGCCCTGCTCGACAACGGCACCATCCTTGTCGTGCGCAAGCTGCGCCAGTGGACGGGCCGGCTCGCCGCCCAGGTGGAGCGCGAGGCCGCCCGCCTGGGGCTGGACCGCGAGGTCGTCTACGCCAAGCTCATGGGCCGCGAGCGCGACGGCAAGCCGCTGGCCGCCACCGGCCACTCGCACAACGACTTCAACTTCCGCGCCGACGCTGACGGCCGCCAGTGCCCCATCCACGCGCACATCCGCCGCGCCAACCCGCGCCAGTTCAGCGCCGACACCGGGCTCAAGAACGTCATGCCGCGCATCATGCGGCGCGGCATGAGCTATGGCGCCCCCGCCACCGGCCCGGCCGACGCGGACGCCGAGCGCGGCCTCATGTTCATGGCCTACGGCGCCCACCCGGCCGAGCAGTTCGAGGTCATCCAGCGCTGGCTGGCCGGCGCCAACTCCAGCGGCGGCTACGCCGACCAGCCCGACCCCCTGATGGCCGTGGTGGACCCCGACGCGCGCCCCAACCGGCTCTACACCTTCGAGCACGAAGGCGTGCCCTACGCCATGGACCTCGGGCCCCAGCCCTTTGTGACGCTGGAGTGGGGCGGCTACTTCTTCGTGCCCTCCATCCCCGCCCTGCGCAACCTGCCCGCCCTGGCCGAGCTGCCCCTGCCCGTGGCTGCGCCCAGCCCCGCGCCCATCAGCGCCCCCCCGCTGGACGACCCCGCCGCCTGGCAGCTCTGGCTGGAAGACCAAAACACCCGCGACGCCGCCTGGGCCTGGGTGCGCGCTCAAGCAGGCGGCGTGGTCCGCACCCCCTACGGCGTGCTTGTCGGCGCGCCCGAGGGCGTCTGCCAGGTGCTGCGCAACAGCCCCGACCGCTACTCCGTCAAAGGCTATGGCACCCGCATGGTCGCGTCCCTCGGCCCCGGCTACCTGGGCATGGACGACGACGACGGCCACGCCGAGCAAGCCCCCGCCATCAACGCCGCCATCGAGCAGATCCGCGAAGACCAGGCCTACGCCGAGACCTACGCCCTCGCCACCCAGTGGTTCGCGCGCCAGCGCGCGGCCGGCCAGATGCTCGCCGCCGCCACCGGCACCCCGCAAACCCAGCTCGACCTGGAGCGCCTCTCGCTCGACGTGCTGGCGGGCCTGTGCACCGCCTGGTTTGGCCAGCCCGACGGCCAGCACCTCTGGGGCACCGAGTACC
>CALMQC010000050.1 GCA_937871895.1 uncultured Roseateles sp.
TCGCGTGCAGCAGCTTCCGGCCGGCGTTGCCGCGCGCCAGGTAGCGCAGGTCGAGGCCGGTGGCGCGGCGCGCTGCCTCACAGGCTGAGGCGGCGTAGGGCGTGGGGCTGCGCAGGTCGTGGTCGCGCGCCAGCACGGTGAAGTCGAACTCGTCTTTCAGCGTGGCGGTGAGCGCCTGCACGGCGCGTACTGAGCCGCCGCCTTGCTGGGCGGGCAGGAAGTAGGGGCTGAGCACCAGCACCCGGGGGCGGCGCGATGGAGCAGGCGCCGCCGTGGTGTTCATCGCTGGGCCTCGGCCAGCATCGCTTCGAGCTGGCTGATCAAGCTGGCGCGGTCGAACTGCTGCTGGCCGTAGGCGCGTGCCTTGGCAGCCATGTCGGCGCGCGCCTCGGGCGGCAGTGCGGCCATCTGCAGCGCCAGTCGAGCGAGCTCCGCGCCATCTCCTGCGGGGGCCACCATGCCTGCACCGGCCTCGCGCACCACCTGTGCGCCTTCGCCGTCGATCATCGCGAGGATGGGGCGGCCGGCCGAGAGGTAAGCCGAGACCTTGCCGGGGATGGTCATCGCAAAGATGGGCTCGGCGCGCAGCGAGACGATCAGCGCATCGGCGCCCTTGAAGAACTCGGGCATGCGCTCCAGCGGGTGGCGGCCGAGCATGAAGACCGTGCGCTGCAGGCCGCGCGCCACGATCTGCTCGCGGATCCATTCGGCCTGGCGCCCGTCACCGACGATCAGCCAGTGCAGGTCCGCGCGCTCGCGCGTGGCCTCGGCGGCATCGAGCAGGGCGGGGAAGTCCTGCGCATCGCCGAGGTTGCCGGCGAACATCAGCTTGAAGGCGCCTTGGTGCGGGGCGAGCTCGGGCGCCTCGGCCACGGCGTCCAGCCCCGCATCAAAGGTGGCCTCGCCCCACTGCGGGAAGTAGCGCGTCTTCTCGGGCGCCTGGGACCAGCGCTCGATGGCGGGGAAGAAGCCTTTGGACTGCGCCAGGATCAGGTCGCAACGCTTGTAGATGAAGCGCACCAGTTGGCCGACGAGGTTGAGCCCCCAGGTGGCGCGCACCATGCCCACGGCCGAGAGCGTGTCGGGCCAGAGGTCGAGCACCCAGAGCAGCAGTGGCGCGCGTTTGAAGCGCCGCAGCAGCACGGCCGGCAGGGCCGAGGTGATGGGCGAAGTCTCGAAGCAGAAGATCGCGTCGAAGGCGCGGCCGCGCAGCCGCCAGGGCCCCAGCAGGCAGCCCCAAAAGACGAAGCTCCAGTAGTTGAGCAGCAGCTTGAGCGAGCCTTTGCCGCGCGGGCGCAGCGGCAGGCGAATGACCTCGGCGCCGTGGTACTGGGCAAACGCGGCCGGGTCGCGCGCGTAGTCGGCAAAGACTTCGCCGTCCGGGTAGTTGGGGCGGCCCGTCAGCACCGTGACCTCGTGCCCGCGCGCCCGCAGCTCCGAGACGATCTCGTTGACGCGGAAGACCTCGGGCCAGAAGTACTGGCTGACGACGAGGACTCTCATCTGACGATGGTCAGTTGTAGTCGCGCCAGACCACGCGCTTCACGTAGTCGGTGTAGCTATGGAGGATGCGCACCACCTTGTCCGACACATTGGGCATGCTGTAGTCGGCCACCAGGCGCAGGCTGCGCTCGTCACCGCGCGGCTGCGTGGCCAGGATGGCCAGGCCCTGGCGAACGCGCTCGACCGAAAGGCCCGTCATCATCACCGAGGCCTCTTCCATGCCCTCGGGCCGCTCGTGGGCCTCGCGCAGGTTGAGGGCGGGGAAGTTGAGGACGGAGGACTCTTCGGTGATGGTGCCGCTGTCGGACAGCACGGCGCGGGCCGAGCGCTGCAGGCGCACGTAGTCGAGGAAGCCGAGCGGCTTCATCA
>CALMQC010000051.1 GCA_937871895.1 uncultured Roseateles sp.
CGAGGAAGAAATCGACTTCCTGCAAAAGGCCGACGCCTTTGGCCGGCTTGAACGCTTGGCCGCGCAGCTTCAGGCCGTACAGGCCCGCACGCGTCAGGGTGCGCTATTGCGCGAGGGCCTCAAGGTGGTGCTGGCCGGCCAGCCCAATGTGGGCAAGAGTTCCCTGCTCAATGCCTTGGCCGGGGCAGAGCTGGCCATCGTCACGCCCATCCCGGGCACCACGCGCGACCAGCTCAGCCAGAGCCTGCAGATCGAGGGCGTGCCGCTGCACATCGTCGACACCGCCGGCCTGCGCGAGGACACCGCCGACGAGGTCGAGCGCATCGGCATCGCGCGCAGTTGGAGCGCCATCGAGGACGCCGACGTCGTGCTCTTCCTGCACGACCTGGGCCGCTGGACCGACCCCGGCTATGCCGCCGAGGACGCCCGCATCCGCACGCGGCTGCAAGGCGTTGAACCGCAGCGCATCCTGCAGGTGTTCAACAAGGCTGACCTGGCGCCGCCACCGGCGGGCGAGCTGGCCTTGTCCGCCAAGACCGGCGCCGGGCTCGACGCCTTGCGCCAGCGCCTGCTCCAGGTGGCCGGCTGGCAGGCCATGCCCGAGGGCGTCTTCATCGCCCGGGAGCGCCATGTGCAGGCCCTGGCTCGCACGGGCGAGCACCTGGCCCTGGCGACAGCCCAAGCGCGCTCGCCTGAGCCCGCGCTCGACCTGCTGGCCGAGGAGCTGCGCCTGGCGCACGACGCACTTGGCGAGATCACCGGCGCGTTCTCGGCCGACGAGTTGCTGGGCGTGATCTTCAGCAGCTTCTGCATCGGCAAGTAGCCCCTCGTCGACCCGGGAGGGTCAGAAGAGTCCAATCGGATACCAATTAAGCCAAGCCAGGCAAAGTGATGCCGTGACTTCGGTGAATGTCGCGTTGAAACCGCATTCTTGAGGGTCTTGGGGTAAATACCGCGATCAAGTGGTAGCAAAGTGGACTCATGTTTGGCTATAGTGGCATTGCATTGGTTGCATGCCAGTGGCTCTTCGGGCATTCAGTGCCTGTGGGGTCTGCAAGTGGTCTCAGATTGCTTGCGCCGGCTTGCCCATCCCGAATCCCAAATGCCCTCAGAAGGACGAAGCATGAAGGTCAAGCTGTTCCCGCATTCCCTCTCTCCGCTCACCCAAGCCGTGACGCTGGCGCTGCTGGGCGCCCCGGTGGCCACGCTGGCGCAGACCGCGCCGGCCAACGCGCAACTCGATGCGGTGGTCGTCACCGGCATCCGCGCTTCGCAGGAGAAGTCGCTGAGCGTCAAGCGCAATGCCGACGCCCACGTCGACGTCATCTCGGCCGAAGACATCGGCAAGATGCCCGACAAGAACGTGGCCGACTCGCTGGCCCGCGTGCCCGGCGTCACCATCCTGAACAGCCCCTCGGGTGGCTCCGGCGGCTTTGACGAGCGCGACCGTGTGGGCCTGCGCGGCACCAACCCCAGCCTGACCCAGACCCTGCTGGACGGCCACGGCCTCGCCAATGGCGACTGGTTCGTGCTGGACCAGACCGGCAATGGCGTCGGTCGCAGCGTCAGCTATTCGCTGCTGCCGTCTGAGCTGGTAAGCCGCGTTGTCGTGCGCAAGAGCTCCGAGGCCTCGCTCATCGAAGGCGGCACGGCCGGCTCGGTCGACATCATCACGCGCAAGCCGCTGGAGTTCAGCAAGGCGATGACCTTTGAGGCCAGCATTGGTGCGGTCTACGCGGACCTGCCCAAGAAGAGCGACCCGCAGCTCAGCGCCCTCTTCAACTACCGCAACGACGACAAGAGCTTCGGCGTGCTGGTGCAGGCCTTCAACGAGAAGCGCAGCCTGCGCCGCGACGGTGTCGAGACCCTGGGCTTCATCAACCAGCTCTCCGCCACCAACGCGCCAGACCTGATCAAGGCCCATCCGGACTTGAACGGCGTCTACGCCCCCGACCTGATTGGTGCCGCCTACTTCACGCAGGAGCGCGAGCGCAAAGGCGGCCTGGTGCGCGCCGAGTTCAAGCCCACCAAGGATGTGGACCTGACGTTCACCGGCTTCTCGTCCAAGATGGATGCGGACAACTACAACCGCAACTACCTGATCGCGCCGCGCGCCGGCCTGATCAACAGCGCCACCATCTCCAACTATCAGGTCGTGACCGACAGCAAGGGCGTCAAGACCCTGACCCAAGCCACCTTCGACTGGGCCAGCAGCTCCACCGCCGGCTACTACGACATGATCTCGCGCAAGGCGGCCGCCCAGAGCGGGTATGTCGGCTTCGACGGCAGCTGGAAGCTCAATGACAAGCTGACCCTGACCGCCAACGCCGGCACCTCCAACGGCAAGGGCCAGACCCTGAGCCAGGACGTCGCCGAGCTGCACATCCAGACCACGCACGCCAGCTTCGGTCTGCAGGGCACTGACAAGGCGCCGTCCTTCGGCTTCACCAGCCCCTCGATGGGTCTGGACTGGATCTTCGGTGCCGAGCACGTGATCGTGCACGACAAGGAGAACTGGGCCCAGGTGGACGGCGAGTACCAGCTTGACGCCGGCCTGCTGCGCAGCCTCAAGTTCGGCCTGCGCGGCGCCGAGCACAAGCGCTACACCGACGCGACCCTGAACCAGGGCCCGGGCTGCGCCACCGGCACGCCTTACCGCGTCGCCCCCTTTGCCTGGAGCCAGCCCAGCGCCTGCGCGGACGCCGCCGGCAAGGACGATCCAGCCAACTCGCCCTTCGCCAGCCTGCCTGCGCTCAGCAGCAGCTTCCCCGGCAACTATGGCGCCGGCATCGGCAATGGCTTCCCGACGCAGATCGGCTTCATCCCGGCCGACGTGCTGGCCGCCTACAACGCCAAGTACACCAACCGCGACCCCATCGCCCGCCGCTCGCCCAATGACGGCGGCGAGTACAGCGTCAAGGAGTCCACCACCGCCGCTTACCTGCAGGGCAACCTGGAAGGCGAGCGCTGGAGCGGCAATGTCGGCCTGCGCCTCGTGCGCACCAAGCAGACCTCGGGCTCCTTCCGCCCCAGCTTCCCCGGCGAGACGCCCAGCGTGAGCTCGGCCTTTGGCGACTTCACCGCCACCACGTCCGACCGCAGCTACACCGACCTGCTGCCCAGCGCCAGCCTGCGCGTGGACGTCACCAAGGACGTGGTCGGCCGCCTCGCCCTCTCCCGCACCCTCACACGTGCCGACTACACCGCCCTCTCGGCGTTCACCTCGTTGAACACCACGGGCATGTACCTCGACAACGACGCCATCGGCGGCGGCAGCGCGGGCAATGCGGACTTGAAGCCCATCCGCTCCACCAACTTCGACGCCAACCTTGAGTGGTACTTCGCCCCGCGCGCCTTCGTCTCCATCGGCGCCTTCCACATGGAGATGGGCAGCTACATCACCAATGGCAGCTTCACCGGCACCTATCCCGTGCTGCTGGGCAATACGGCGGGCGGCTCGGCGCAGCAACTGGTCAATCGCAAGTTCGTCATCACCGGCCTGACCAACAAGAAGGCCTCGGTGACGGGCCTGGAGTTCGCGTTCGAGACCCCGGTCGCCGGCAACTTCGGCGTCAGCGCCAACTACACGCTCGCCAACGGCCACGACGCCGATGGCCACGTGCTGCGCGGCAACGTCAAGAACACCTTCAACCTCGGCGGCTTCTACGAGGACGGCGGTTTCTCGGCGCGCCTCAACTACAGCTACACCGACGACATCTTCATCGGCACCGACCGCGCCACCGACTACTACCAAAAGGGCAATGGCGTGCTGTCGGCCTCGCTGGGCTACAAGCTCAACGACCACTTCGCGCTGAGCCTCGATGCGCAGAACCTGAACAACCCGAAGTTGAAGTACTACGCCTCGGAAGTCCAGCCCCGCGCCATCTATCAAAACGGTCGCCAGTTCTACGTGACCGCGCGCATCAAGTACTGAACTGTTGCCCCCTCGTTCAGTCTCGCCGCGCTGAAAGCGGGCGAGCCTGGGCGGTCCCC
>CALMQC010000052.1 GCA_937871895.1 uncultured Roseateles sp.
GTCGTGCCCGGCGACTGCGGCAGCATCGAAGCCTTGCTCGATCTGGACGCCCGGACCCGCGCCAAGGCCCGCGAGTTGCTATGAGCCCGGCTGACCTGCCGCCCTTCCTGCTCGCCGTCGCCTTCCTGATTGCGGTGCACGAGTGGGGGCACTTCCGCATGGCGCGGGCCTGTGGCGTCAAGGTGCTGCGTTTTTCGGTCGGGTTCGGACGCGTGCTGTGGCGCCGCGTCGGGCGCGACGGCACCGAGTTCACGCTCGCCATGCTGCCACTGGGGGGCTATGTGCGGATGCTGGACGAGCGGGATGGGCCGGTCAGCCCCGCTGAGCGTCAACATGCCTTCAACCAACGCCCACTGCGGCAGCGTGCCGCCATTGTTGCGGCCGGGCCTGCGGTGAACTGGCTGGTCGCCATCCTGATGTTCACGCTGGTCGCCTGGATGGGGGCCGAGGTGCCCAAGGCCGTGCTCGGTACACCCGTGCCTGCCACGGCGGCTGAGCGGGCAGGCATCCGGTCAGGCGACTGGGTGCACGCCGTTTCTTCCGACGGCCAAAGCTGGGACGAAGTGCGCGGCCTGCCCGATCTGCTGGACGCCGTGGCCCGCGCTCAGGCGCTGCGCGAAGACCTCTACCTCCAAGTGACGGATGGTCAGGGGCGCGGCGAGCGCCGCTTGCACCTGGACATGACGGCCCCTGCCGATGCCTCGATCGGCGCGCGTGCGCTGCAGGCGGTCGGGATCCTGCCCTACGCGGCGCCACTGGTGAGCAGCGTCAAGCCCGAAGGTCCCGGCGCTCAGGCGGGCTTGCAGGCCGGTGACCGTGTGCTGGCCCTCAACGGCCGGGCTGTCGAAGACGCCGGGCAACTGCGCAGCCTGATCCGCGCAGCGCCCATCGATGACGTGGCGCACCAGTCGCTGCAGCTGCGCATCGAGCGCCACGGCCAGGTGTTGGAACTCAGCGCTGTGCCCCGCGCGGTGACCGAGAACGGCCAACGCTTTGCCCGGCTTGAGATCGGCATTGGCGCCGCGCCGGAACGCGTCAGCGTCAGCTACGGCCTGCTGGACGGCGTCGTCAAAGGCGCGCAGGACAGCTGGAACCTGGCCGTGCTCACGGTTCGCATGATCGGCCGCATGCTGGTCGGCGAAGCCTCGGTCAAGAATCTCAGTGGGCCGCTGTCGATTGCCGAATATGCGGGCCAGTCCGCGCGTGCCGGCCTTGCGCCGTTCTTCGACTACCTGGGCAAGATCTCTCTGAGCCTGGCGGTGCTGAACCTGCTCCCGCTGCCAATGCTCGATGGCGGACACCTCATGTATCATCTTTTCGAGGGTCTGAGTGGCCGCCCCGTCTCCGAATGGTGGCAGCAGCAACTCCAGCGCGTCGGCGCGCTGATCCTGATGCTGATGATGGCCTTGGCCCTTTCCAACGACGTGGCCCGCCTAGCGGGCTGGCACTGATCGATGTCCTCTCCTGTTCGCCTCGGAGCGCGTCTGCGCCCCACTTTCCTGACGTTGACACTTGCCGGCCTGTTGCTCCATGCGAGCTCGGCCTGGGCCGTCGATCCCTTCGTACTCAAAGACATCCGCGTCGAGGGCCTGCAGCGCACCGACCCCGGCACCGTCTTCGCCTCGTTGCCCTTCCGCATCGGCGACACCTATAACGACGAAAAGGGTGCCGCCGCGCTGCGCGCCCTCTTTGCCACGGGCCTTTTCAAGGACGTCAAGATCAATATCGACGGCAGCTCCGTCGTGGTCATCATTGACGAGCGGCCCATCATCGCCAACGTGACCTATGTCGGGCTCAAGGAGTTCGACAACGAGGCGCTGACCAAGTCGCTGAAGGACGTGGGTATCGGCGAGGGCAAGCCCTTCGACAAGGCCCTGGCCGACCGCGCCGAACAAGAGCTCAAGCGCCAGTACCTGACCCGCAGCCTCTATGGCGCCGAGGTGACGACCACGATCACCCCGATCGAGCGCAACCGCGTCAACGTCAGCTTCAACGTGACCGAAGGCGAGCCGGCCCGCATCAAGGACATCCGCATCGTCGGCAACAAGGTGTTCTCCGAGAGCACCCTGCTGGGTCTCTTCGAGCAGACCACCTCGGGCTGGCTGACCTGGTACACCAAGACCGACCGCTACTCGCGCGCCAAACTCAACGCCGACCTGGAAACCCTGGGCAGCTACTACCGCAATCGTGGCTACCTGGAGTTCGCGGTCACCTCGACCCAGGTCACCATCTCGCCCGACAAGCAGAACATCAGCATTGCCATCACCGTCAGCGAGGGCCAGCCCTACACGGTGACTGGCGTGAAGCTGGAAGGCGACTACCTGGGCCGCGACGAGGAGTTCAAGCACCTCATCAAGCTCAAGCCCGGCCAGTCCTACAACGGCGAGCTGGTTGTGCAAACCACGCGGGCCTTCACCGATTACTACGGCGGCTTCGGCTATGCCTTCGCCCGCGCCGACAGCCGGCCCGAAATCGACCGCGCCAACGCGCAGGCCGTGATCACCCTGGTGGGCGAGCCGAACCGACGCGTCTACGTGCGCAAGGTCATCATCTCGGGCAACACCCGGACGCGGGATGAAGTCATCCGCCGCGAGTTCCGCCAGTTCGAGTCCGCCTGGTACGACGGCGAGAAGATCAAGGCCTCCCAGAAGCGCGTCGAGCGTCTCGGCTACTTCAAGGAGAAGGAAGTCAACATCGAGACCCAGGAGGTGCCCGGCGCCCCGGATCAGGTCGACCTGGTGTTGACCGTGGTCGAGAACCCGACGGGTTCGATCAGCGTGGGTGCCGGCTACTCCAGCTACACCAAGCTGTCCTTCCAGGGCTCGCTGCGGCAGGACAACGTGTTCGGCTCCGGCCACTACCTGGGCGTCGATATCTCGACGGCGCGCACCGGCCGCGTGTTCCAGGTCAGCACCGTGGACCCCTACTTCACGGTGGACGGCGTCTCACGGTCCATCGAGGCCTTCTACCGCACCAACAAGCCGTACAACTCGCTGGGCGACCCCTTCGAGTTCATCACCCAGGGCGGCGCCTTGCGCTTTGGCGTGCCCTACTCGGAAGACGACACGGTCTTCTTCGGTATCGGCTACGAGCAGACCAAGATCACGACGACGCGTGGCTTGCCCAACAGCTACTTCCTCTACCGCCAGCAGTTCGGTGAGAAGAGTGACTCCGTGCCGCTGACCATCGGCTGGTCGCGCGACACGCGTGACAGCGTCATCACCCCGACCAAGGGCAGCTTCAAGCGCGTCAACGTTGAGCTGTCACCGCTGGGTGATGCCCGCTTTGGGCGCGCCAACGTCCAGCTGCAGCAGTACGTCGACATCACCAACAAGATCTCGCTGGGCGTGAACAGTGAGCTGGGTTGGGGCTTCGGCCTGGGCGGTCGCCCCTACCCGATCTTCAAGCACTTCTACGGTGGCGGGCTGGGCTCGGTGCGCGTGTTCGAGTCTGGCTCACTCGGCCCGGTGGACATCAATGGCGCCTACTTCGGCGGTAACCGCCGCGCCAACGTCAACGCCGAGCTCTACCTGCCCGTGCCGGGCTCGGGCAATGACAAGAGCTTCCGCCTGTTCCTGTTCACGGATGCCGGCAACATCTGGGGCCCGAAAGATAAGATCTCTGCCGACAGCATTCGGGCCTCGGCCGGTGTCGGCATCTCCTGGATCTCGCCCATGGGCCCGCTGCGCCTCAGCTATGGCACGCCGATCCGCAAGCAGCCGGGCGATAGAATCGAACGTTTCCAATTCCAAGTCGGGACTGCATTCTGATGATCAGCAAGTTTGTGAAAGTGGCTGCCCTCGCTGCAGCCTTGACCATGCCGGCGCTGGCAGTTCAAGCCCAGGAATTGAAGATCGGCTACGTCAACAGCGAGCGCGTGCTGCGTGAGTCCAACCTCGCCAAGGCCGCACAGACCAAGCTGGAAGCCGAGTTCGGCAAGCGCGAGAAGGACCTCGTCGCGCTGGACAACAAGCTGCGCGCGACGGCCGAGAAGCTGGAGAAGGACGCCCCGACCTTGTCCGAGGCCGAGCGTAGCCGCCGCCAGCGCGATTTCCTGGAGCAGCAGCGCGACCTGGAGCGCAAGCGCCGCGAGTATCAAGAAGACGTCACCCAGCGTCGCAACGAGGAACTGTCCGCCGTGGTCGAAAAGGCCAACCGCGTGATCAAGCAGATCTTCGACAACGAGAAGTACGACCTCATCCTGCAGGATGCGATTCACTTCAGCGCCCGCGTCGACATCACCAAGAAGGTGCTCGACGCCCTCAACGCGCAGAAGTAAGGCGCGTGCCGTGAAGCCGGCACCCGCCACGCTTGGAGAGCTGATCGCCGCCTTGGGCGGCGATTTGTTTGGTGCGCCCGAAACGCGCATTGACCGCATCGCACCGCTGGACGTGGCCGATGGCGCGAGCATCAGCTTCCTCGCCAATCCCAAGTACCAAGCCCAACTTGCGAGCACGGCGGCAGCCTGCGTGATCGTGGCGCCTGCTGCGGCCGATGCGGCGCGCGCGCGTGGCGCCGCCATCGTCACGCCGGACCCCTACCGCTACTTTGCACGGCTCACGCAGTGGTGGGCTGGGCGCGTGCGCCCTGCTGCAGACGCAGGCGTGCACCCCAGTGCCGTCGTGGCTGCCGATGCCGTGCTGGGCGACGGCGTGCTCATCGGGCCGCAGGCCGTGATTGAGTCCGGCGCCCGAATCGGTGATGGCGCGCAGATCGGTGCCGGCAGCTTCGTCGGCCGCAACGCGCAGATCGGCGCCGGCACGCGACTGGCGCCTCGGGTGGTGCTCGGATTTGATTGCCAGATTGGCGAGCGTTGCATCGTCCACAGCGGCGCGGTCATCGGGGCTGACGGCTTTGGCTTTGCGCCCTCGCCCGAGGGCTACGTCAAGATCGAACAGTTGGGCGCCGTGCGCATCGGCAACGACGTCGAGATCGGCGCCAACACCTGCATCGATCGCGGGGCGCTGGGCGACACCGTGCTCGAAGACGGCGTCAAGCTCGACAACCTGATCCAGATCGCCCACAACGTGCACATCGGGCGCCATACGGCCATTGCCGGCTGCACGGCCATTGCCGGCAGCACGCGCATCGGGGCCTACTGCACCATCGCCGGCGCGGCCAACATCGTGGGGCACCTGACCATCGCCGACAAGGTGCATGTTTCGGCCTGCACCTTGATCACGCGCTCGATCAGCGAGCCGGGCCTCTACACCGGCGTCTATCCCTTTGAAGACAATGCCAGCTGGGAAAAGAACGCCGCCACCCTGAGGCGGTTGCATCAGCTCCGAGATCGCGTCCGCACCCTGGAGGCGGCGCCGCACAGCAATAAAACACCTGCACCATGAACATCCACGACATCCTCAAGCGCCTGCCGCACCGCTACCCCTTCCTGCTCGTGGACCGCGTCGACGAGCTGGTCAAGGGCGAACGCATCCGCGCGATCAAGAACGTCTCGATCAATGAGCCCTTCTTCACCGGCCACTTCCCGCACCGGCCCGTGATGCCTGGGGTGCTGATCCTCGAAGCGATGGCACAAGCCGCCACCTTGCTTGCCATCGAGAGCATGGACATCGTGCTCGATGAGAAATCGGTCGTGTACTTCGCCGGTGTCGATGCAGCCCGCTTCAAGCGCCCTGTCGAGCCGGGCGACCAGCTTGTCCTCGACGTGACCCTGGGCCGCGGCAAGGCGGGCATCTACAAGTTCGCCGCACGGGGATTGGTGGGAGATCAGGTCGTGGCCGAGGCTGAGTTGATGTGCACCATGCGTCGTCTGGAAGGCTGATCTCGGCAGATGGCCAAGATTCATCCCACTGCCATCGTTGAAGCCGGCGCCCAGTTGCATGAGAGCGTCGAGGTCGGCGCCTATTCGCTGATCGGGCCGCACGTGACGATCGGCGCCGGCACCACGGTTGGCCCCCATTGCGTGCTTGAAGGCCACACCACCGTTGGCCGCGACAACCGCATCTTCCAGTTCAACTCCATCGGCGCGGCCAACCAGGACAAAAAGTACGCGGGCGAGCCGACCACCCTGGTCATCGGCGACCGCAACACCATCCGCGAGTTCTGCACGCTCAATGTGGGTACGGTGCAGGACCGGGGCGAGACCACCATCGGCAACGACAACTGGATCATGGCCTACTGCCACGTCGCGCACGACGTGCAGATCGGCAACCAGGTGGTGATGGCCAACAACGCCACCTTGGCCGGCCACGTGGTCGTCGAGGACTGGGCCACCGTGGGCGGTCTTACCGGCGTGCTGCAGCGCATGCGCATTGGCGCCCACGCCATGGTCGGCTTCCAGGCCCATGTGGCGCAGGACGTGCCGCCCTTCATGACGGTGGATGGCAACCCGCTCGCCGTGCGCGCCGTCAACGTCGTGGGCCTCAAGCGCCGTGACTTCTCGGCCGAACGTATCGGCGTGATCCGCGAGATGCACAAGTTGCTCTACCGCAGCGGCCTCACTTTGGAAGAGGCGAAGGCGGCCATCGGCGCTTTGCGCGGTAGCGAGGGGGGCGTCGCTGATGGTGACATCGACGCACTGCTTGATTTCATTGCCGCCGCAAAGTACGGCATCGTTCGCTGAACATGGTCCACCCCCTACCGGCTACGCCGGCCCCCTCAAGGGGGCGCAGCCACTGGACCGGCCAGGCCGGATCCAGGGCTGCCGCTGGGGAAGGCACTCTGTAGCGCTCAGGCATGGTGGTCCCTCGGTTCGGCATGGTCGCAGGCGAGGCGAGCGGGGACCTGCTCGCCAGCCTGCTTTTGCAAGGCCTGCGCGCCCGCTGGCCTGCGTTGAGAGCACAAGGCATCGGTGGACCCAAGATGCAGGCTCAGGGCTTTGAAGCCTGGTGGCCCAGCAGCAAGCTCTCAGTTTTCGGCTACGTGGACGCACTGCTGAACCTGCGTGAGCTGTTGTCCATCCGCAAGCAGCTTGGCAACCGATTGCTGGCTGAGCGGCCGGATGTGTTCATCGGCATCGATGCCCCCGACTTCAACTTCGGGCTGGAGGCGCGTTTGCGCGCGGCGGGGCTCAAGACGGTTCACTTCGTCTGCCCCTCCATCTGGGCCTGGCGGCCCGAGCGCATCGAGAAGATCCGTGTCGCCGCCGACCATGTGCTCTGCCTCTTCCCCTGGGAGCCCGAGATCCTGCAGCGCGGCGGCATTGCCGCCAGCTATGTGGGCCACCCGCTGGCCGATGCCATCCCGATAGAGCCCCCACGCGAAGCAGCGCGAGCAGCCCTGGGGCTGTGTGCCGACGACACTGTGATCGCCCTGCTGCCCGGCAGCCGCAAGAGCGAGATCCGCTACATCGCACCCCCGTTGATCGCGGCGGCGCGCCGACTGCAGCAGCCGGGTCGCCGCTTCGTGCTGCCGGTGGCGCCGGGCTTGCGGCCCTTGGTTGAGCCGCTGGTGGGTGATGCACCCATCCAGCTCGTCGATGGCCAGTCGCACACCGTGCTGGCGGCCTGCGATCTGACCCTGGTGGCCAGTGGCACGGCGGCGCTGGAGGCGGCGCTTTTCAAGCGGCCGATGGTGATCGCCTACAAGCTGCATGCCCTCAACCACTGGCGCATGAAGGGCAAGGCCCTGCAGCCCTGGATCGGCCTGCCCAACATCATTGCGCGCGAGTTCCTGGTCCCGGAGCTGCTGCAAGACGCCTGCACACCTGAGAACCTCGCCCGTGAGGCCGAGAGCCTGCTGGCCGATGCGCCGCGCCGCGAGCGCCTGCACGCGGCCTTTGTTCAACAGCACGAACTGCTGCGGCGCGACACCGCCACGCAGGCCGCCCATGCCATCGCGCAGATCCTTGGCCACGCCTGAACAGATGGCCCTGGGCCTGCTCGACGGCCCCGGCCTGATGGCTGGTGTGGACGAGGCCGGCCGTGGCCCGCTGGCCGGCCCGGTGGTCGCGGCGGCGGTCATCCTCGACGAGCTGCAGCCCATCAAGGGCTTGGCCGATTCCAAAGTGCTGACGGCCCTCAAGCGCGAGAAGCTCTTCGACGAGATCCGCGCCAAGGCCCTGTGCTTCTGCATCGCCGAGGCGAGCCCCGAAGAGATCGACCGCCTCAACATCCTGCAGGCCACGCTGCTGGCCATGCAGCGCGCCGTCAGCGGCCTGCGGCTCAAGCCCACGCTCGTGCAGGTGGACGGCAATCGCCTGCCCAAGCTGCCGATGCCGGCCGAGGCCATCGTCAAGGGTGATGCCAAGGTCCCCGCCATCTCGGCCGCCAGCATCCTGGCCAAGGTGACGCGCGACCGACAGTGCCTGACCATGCACGAGACCTATCCAGCCTACGGCTTTGCCACCCACAAGGGCTACCCCACGCCCGAGCACCTGGCCGCGCTGCGCGAGCACGGCCCCAGCCCCTGGCACCGGCTCAGCTTTGCGCCCGTGCGAGAGTCGCAGCAATGAACCCCATTCACGTCAGCTCGCGTGACAACCCGAGCCTCGTGCGCCTGCGCAAGCTCGCGGCTGACGGCAGCGCCTATCGCAAGCTTGGCAGCCTGTGGGTCGAAGGAGACCACCTGCTGCGCGCGGCGCGGCAGCGGGGCTGGACGCCCAGCCTCGTCGTGCTGACCGAGGCCGCCGCTGCGCGCCCCGAGCTGTTCGCTCTGGCCGAAGGTGCCGCCAAGACCCTGGTCGTGCCGGCGGAGCTGTTCAAGCCGCTCAGCACGCTGGAGTCCCCCGCGCTGCTGGGCGCCGAGTTCAGCCTGCCCGCAGCGCCTGCGCTGCTGCCCGACGCGGCCACCGTGGTGCTGGACCGCTTGCAGGACGCCGGCAACGTGGGCGCCATCCTGCGCAGCGCGGCGGCCTTTGGCGTGCGTCAGGTGCTGGCGCTCAAGGGCACGGCGGCGCTTTGGGCGCCTAAGGTGCTGCGCGCCGGCATGGGCGCGCACTTCGGTTTGCAGCTGATCGAAGGCCTGGCCGCCGACGACCTGGATGCGCTGCGCGTGCCCCTGGTGGCCACCAGCTCGCATGCCATGGCGCCACTGCACCGCGCGGCGCTGCCCAGCCCGTGCGCCTGGGTGATGGGGCACGAAGGGCAGGGCGTCTCGGAGGCCCTGCTGGCGCGCTGCCCGCTCACGGTCAGCATTCCGCAGCCGGGCGGCGAGGAGTCGCTCAATGTCGCCGCCGCCGCGGCGATCTGCCTGTACGAGAGCGAGCGGCGCCGCTCAGAGCAGGGCTGAGGCCACGCGGTAGGTGATGAAGGCGGCCAGGTAGGCCAGCGCAAACAGATAGCCGGCCATCAGCGCGGGCATCTTCCAGCCGCCGGTCTCGCGCTTCACCGTCGCCAAGGTCGACAGGCACTGCGGTGCAAACACGAACCAGGCCAGCAAGGCCAAGGCCGTGGGCAGGCTCCAGGCCTGCGCCAGCACCGGCATCAGGGCCTGGGCGGCTTCTTCGCCGGTGGCGGAGAGCGCATAGACAGTGCCCAGCGAGCTGACCATCACCTCGCGTGCCGCCATGCCGGGCACCAGGGCGATGCTGATCTGCCAGTTGAAGCCCAGCGGGGCAAACACATGCGCCAACAAGGCCCCGATGCGGCCGGCAAAGCTGTACTCGATGGCGGGCGCCGTGGCGCCTTCCGGCGCACCCGGGAAGCTGGCCAGGAACCACAGCAGGATGGTCATGGTCAGGATCACACCGCCCACGCGCCGCATGAAGATCACCACCCGCTGCCACAGGCCGATGACGATGGAGCGCGGGTCGGGCCAATGGTAGTTGGGCAGCTCCATCATCAGGGTGCGGATCTGGGCGCCCTGCGTGAAGCGCTTGAGCACCCAGGCCACCGCAAAGGCGCTGGCGATGCCGGCCACATAAAGGCCAAACAGCACCAGGCCTTGCAACTCGAAGCCGCCGACATCCCTGCGCGGGATGAAGGCGCCGATCAAGAGTGCGTACACGGGCAGCCGGGCCGAGCAGGTCATCAAGGGCGCGATCAGCATCGTGATGCGTCGGTCGCGCGGGTTGGCAATCGTGCGCGTGGCCATGATGCCCGGGATGGCGCAGGCAAAGCTCGACAACAGCGGGATGAAGGACCGCCCCGACAGCCCCACGCTGCCCATGATGCGGTCCAGCAAAAAGGCGGCGCGCGGCAGGTAGCCCGACTCCTCCAGCACCAGGATGAAGAAGAACAGGATCACGATCTGCGGCAGGAAGACCACCACGCCGCCTGCGCCCGCAATCACGCCGTCCACCAGTAGGCTGCGCGGCCAGCCATCGAGCGCGCTGCCGGCCAGCAACTGGCCCACGGTCGTGCCCAGCCACTCGGTCGCCTCCTTGATGGCGTCCATGGGCGCTTGCGCCCAGGCAAACACGGCCTGGAACATCAGGAAGAGCAAAGCCGCCAGCAGCAGCGGCCCGGCCACGCGGTGCAGCAGCATGGCGTCCACGCGGTCCTCCAACTGGGCCGGGTGCTCGGCCGCCATACCCAGTCGGTCCAGCAAGTCGTGCACGCGCTCGGCGTCGTGCCGGTCTTCGGGCGACCCGGCCGGGGCCGGCGCAGCAGCCACGGCGCGGGCCGAACGCTCCCACAGCCCGGGCTCGTCCAGCGCGGCGCGCAGTGCATCCAGCCCCTGGCCCTTGGTCGCCACGGTGGCAATCACCGGCACGCCCAACTCGCGCGACAGCGCCTCGGCGTCCACCCGCAGGCCGCGCCGCTGGGCAATGTCGATCATGTTGAGCACCACCACCACGGGCAGGCCCAGGCGTTGCACGGCCAGCACCAGACGCAAGTGGCGCCGCAGGTGGGTGGCGTTGACGACGCACAGCGCCACGTCGGGCCGGCGCTCACCGGCGGCGTGGCCGGTCAGCACGTCGCGCGTGACGCGCTCGTCGGGCGATCGGGGGTGCAGGCTGTAGGTGCCGGGCAGGTCCAGCAGGCGCAGGCTGCGGCCGCCGCCGCTCGTCATGCGGCCTTCCTTGCGCTCCACGGTCACGCCCGCGTAGTTGGCCACCTTCTGGCGGCTGCCCGTCAGGCGGTTGAAGAGCGCGGTCTTGCCGCAGTTGGGGTTGCCCACCAGGGCCAGCAGCGGGCCGTGGCCGCGCTGCATGTGGACGATGGCCTCGGCCGTCATGCGGCCCGCTCCACTTCGATGCACTGCGCCTCAGCGCGGCGCAGCGCATAGGTGGCGCCGCCAACGCGCACCAAAATCGGGTCCCCGCCCAGCCAGCCATGCCGCAGGACGGTGACCGCCTCCCCCTGCAGGAAGCCCAGATCCCCGAGTTGTTGCACGAGCGCGGCTTGACCCTCGGGCGCATGGATGGCGCGCACGATGCCACGCCCCTTCACGGGGAGTGAGGCCACGTTCAAGGGCGGTGGTAGGCTGGGCGACATGGAGCCTGGCAAATGCAAATGAGACGCTTTGCATTGTCCGTCGGCCTCCGGCTCGCAGGCTGACCTGCATCAAAGCCGGAAGTTGGCACAGCTCTTGAGATACCCCAGCAGTCGCGCCCTCGTCAGTGGTTTCGGCAGATAACAAGGAGCTTTCTTTCATGCCGCCTCCCGTGTCCCCCGTGCCCCATCAGCTCGCTCGCCGAGCCATCGCCCTGGTCCTGGCTGGAGGCCGAGGCTCGCGCCTCAAGCAACTGACCGACGCGCGCGCCAAGCCGGCCGTGTACTTCGGCGGCAAGTTCCGCATCATCGACTTCGCCCTGTCGAACTGCGTCAACTCCGGCATCCGCCGCATCGGCGTCGTCACCCAGTACAAGAGCCACTCGCTCTTGCGCCACATCCAGCGCGGCTGGGGCTTCTTGCGGGCCGAGCTGAACGAGACCGTGGACCTGATGCCCGCGCAGCAGCGCGTGGACGAGGAGCACTGGTACCGCGGCACCGCCGACGCCGTCTACCAGAACCTCGACATCGTCCAGAGCACCAATGCCGAGTACATCGTCGTGCTGGCCGGCGACCACGTCTACAAGATGGACTACTCCGTCATGCTGGCCGACCACGTCGCCAAGGGCGCCGGCTGCACAGTGGGCTGCATCGAGGTGCCGCGCAGCGAGGCCTCGGCCTTCGGCGTGATGGCCGTGGACGAAGAGCGCCGCATCACCGCTTTCCAGGAAAAGCCCGCCGACCCACCCGCCATGCCCGGCAAGCCCGAGTCCTCGCTCGCGAGCATGGGCATCTACATCTTCAATTCCGACTACCTCTACCGCCTGCTCGAAGAGGACCTGGCCGACCCCGACTCCAGCCACGATTTCGGCAAGGACGTGATCCCCAAGACGGTGGCCGAGGGCCGCGCCGTGGCCCATCCCTTTGCGCTGAGCGTGATCCACAACCCCAATGGCTCGCCGCCCTACTGGCGCGACGTCGGCACGCTCGACGCCTTCTGGGCCGCCAACCTCGACCTCGCCTCCATCAGCCCCGAGCTTGACATCTACGACACCGACTGGCCCATCTGGACCTACCAGCGCCAGCTGCCGCCGGCCAAGTTCATCCCCGACGCCAACGGCATGCATGGCATGACGGTCAATGCCATCGTCAGCGCGGGCTGCATCGTGTCGGGCTCGCACGTCGTGCAGTCGGTGCTGTTCAACAACGTGCGCATCAACTCCTTCTGCAACATCCACCAATCGGTGCTGTTGCCGGGCGTCACGGTGGGGCGGCATTGCCGGCTCACCAAGGTCATCGTCGACCGCGCCTGCGAGATCCCCGAGGGCCTGGTCGTCGGCGAGAACCCCGAGCTCGACGCGCAGCGCTTTGAGCGCACCGAGAACGGCGTCGTGCTCATCACCAAGCCCATGCTGGCGCGTCTCTGATTCCTGCCCATCCTGTGACTCAAGTTCTGCAAGTCACGGCGGAGCTGTTTCCGCTGCTCAAGACCGGCGGCCTCGCCGACGTGGCCGGTGCGCTGCCGGCTGCTCTGCAAGCCCAGGGCGCATCGTTGCGTCTTCTGCTGCCCGGTTTCCCTGCCATCCGCCACGCCTTGCGCCACGAGACTCTCGTGGCCCCGCTCGGCTACCCCTGGGGCGAAGGTCGTGCCGCCCTGCTGCGGGGAAGCCTGCCGGGATTCGACGGCATCCCGGCCTATGTGATCGAGGCGCCCGAGCTCTATGACCGGCCCGGCAATCCATATCACGACGAAGGCCACATCCCCTACGCCGACAACCACCGCCGCTTCGCGCTGCTCGGGCTTGCCGCCGCGCGCCTGGCTGAGGGCCTGGACCCCGACTGGCGGCCTGACGTCGTCCATGCGCACGACTGGCACGCGGGCCTAGCCTGCGCGCAAGTGGCCGCCAGCCGCCAGCGCCGCCGCACGCAAGCGCGCAGCGTCTTCACCATCCACAACCTGGCTTACCAGGGCACCTTCGGCGCCGGCGCGTTCAATGAACTCGGCCTGCCGCCGCACTTCTGGGCCGTCGAGGGCGTCGAGTTCTACGGCCAGGTGAGCTTC
>CALMQC010000053.1 GCA_937871895.1 uncultured Roseateles sp.
AGGCGCGCGGTGCTCGCCGGGCTGTCGGTCGTCTGCACGACCGTGATGCCGCCCAATGCCTCACCGCGCATCAGCGCCTCGGACACAAACAGGTCGGCATGCGCCTGCAAGAAGCGGCTGGTGCCGAATTGGAGGATGGGTGTGTTCAACACTCGATGAGCGCCTTCACGACACCACGCGCCGGGTCCAGCAGCTCGGCAAAGCGCGTGGGCACCTCGGCCAGACTCAGCCGGTGCGTGGCCAGCGCGGCCACGGGCACCTGGCCGGCCTTCATGGCCGCGATCACGGTTTCAAAGTCCTCGGTCGTCGCATTGCGGCTGCCCAGCATCGTGGTCTCGCGCTTGTGGAACTCGGGGTCGGCAAAGCTCATCTGGCCCTGCACCACCGAGACGAGCACATAGCGCCCGCCATGCGCCACAAAGCGCAGGCCGCGCTCCATGGCCTTGAGGTTGCCGGTGGCGTCGAACACGGCATCAAAGAACTCGCCGTCGGTGAAGGCGGCGAGCTGGGCTTCGTCGGCCTCGCCCAGCTGCACACCCAACTCGGCGCCCAGGCGCTGGGTCGCCACCGCGAGGCGGTCCGCCCGGCCATCGAGCCCCACCACGCGCGCGCCGCGCAGGCGGGCAAACAGCATCACCGCGAGGCCAATGGGCCCAGCGCCGGTGACGAGCACGCGCCCACCCGCCTGGAGGGCCGCGCGCCGCACGGCGTGCGCGCCGATGGCGAGGAACTCCAGCATCGCGGCCTGGTCGAGGCTGATGCCTTCGACCTTGTGCACGAAGCCCTGCGGCACCGTCAGGTACTCGGCAAAGCCGCCGTCGCGGTGCACGCCCAGCACCTGGATGTTGGTGCAGCAGTTGGGCTTGCCCTTGCGGCAGGCGATGCAGCGGCCGCAGGACAGGTAGGGCATCACATAGGCCATGTCGCCAGGCTGCAGGCCGCTGCCCGCGTCAGCTTCTTCCACGATGCCGGCCAGCTCATGGCCCATCACGCGTGGGTAGCTGAGGAATGGCTGGTTGCCGGTGTAGATGTGCAGGTCGGTGCCGCAGACACCAACGCGGCGGATGCGCAGCAGCACCTCGCCGGCCGCGCGCGTGGGGCGCGGGCGGTCGTGGGCGACGAGGGCGCCGGGGGATTCGCAGGAGACGGTCAGCATCACAGAGTCAGTCGATAAAGCTGGGCGGCATTGCCGCCAAAGACGGCGTCGCGATCAAGCGCCGTGGGCGCTGGGTCGAGGCTGGTCAAGAGGTCGTGGGCCAGTCGCCACCAGCCGGCGTAGTCACCCGCGAGGCGCAGCACCGGCCAGTCACTGCCCCACACCAGGCGCTGCGGCCCAAAGAGCTGCCAGAGCGCCTGCACATAGGGCCGCAGCGCGGCCGCATCGCGGCGCTCGCCCGCTTCGGTCAAGAGGCCCGAGAGCTTGCAGTGCACCTGCGGCAGCGCGGCCAGCTGCGCCATGTCGGCACGCCAGGGCTCGATCTCACCCCGCGCAATGTGAGGCTTGGCCGCGTGGTCGATGACGAGGCGCAGCTGCGGGTGACGGCGCGCAAACCTCAGCAGGCCCGGCAGTTGGCGCGGCAGCACCAGGGCATCAAACACCAGGCCGTGGCGGGCCATGGCCTCGGCGGCAGGGTCGGTCGCGGGGTCGGCAATCCAGTCGTCGTCGGGCAGGTCCTGCAGCATGGGGCGCAGGCCCTTGAGCTTGGGGTGGCGGGCCAGCTGCTCGATCTGCGCGGACGCGTCCGCCGCCTTGAAGTCCACCCAACCCACCACGCCGCGCACCCACGGCGTGGCGTCGGCCACGGCGAGCATCCACTGCGTGTCGGCCACGGTCGGCATGGACTGCACAAGCACGGTGGCCTCGATGCCTGCGGCACGGCGCGCGTCGTCGAGGTCAGCCGGCCCGAAGTCGCGGTAGATGGCGGCCAGCTCGGGCGGCGGCCAGGCGCCTTGGCGGTCAACGAGGCGCCAGAAGTGCTGGTGAGCGTCGACCTTCATGCTCAATACAAGACTTGGCGCGCCTCGGGCGACTGCAGGTTGCCCTTGTTCACGAGCATCACGCCGGTGTCGCGGAACTTCGGGACCGGCTTGCGCTGCAGCACCTCGTTCACGGTCTGCACACCGAGCTGGCCCATCTGGAAGGAGGACTGCACGGCGATGGCGTCGAGCGTGCCGTCCTTGACGAAGCGTTGCAGGTCTTCATTGCCATCAAAGCCGATGGCCACGACCTTGCCGGCGCGGCCGCTTTGCACCAACGCGCGACCCATGCCCACGGCGGTGGGCTCGTTGGCGCCGAAGATGCCTTTGAGGTCGCGGTGCGAAGCGAGCACGTCGGTGGTCTGGTTCAGCGCCGTGGCCATTTGCGACTGCGAGTAGAAGGGCCCGACGATCTGCAGCTTGGAGTTGGCTTGCAGATAGGCCTTGAAGCCGCCCACGCGCCCGACCTCGGAGCCCGCGCCCGCCACGTAGGACATGATGGCCACTTTGCCCTCGCGGCCGATGCGCTCGATCAGCAGCTTGGCGCAGGCCTCGCCGGCCGCCTTGTTGTCGGTGGCGAGGAAGGACTGGTA
>CALMQC010000054.1 GCA_937871895.1 uncultured Roseateles sp.
CCGCCGATCTTGCGCACCGCGTGCAGCACCGTGGTGTGGTCGCGCCCGCCGAAGAGCTCGCCGATCTCGGGCAGGCTCTTTTGCGTCAGCTCCTTGGCGATGTACATCGCGATCTGGCGCGGCCGGGCGATGCTGGCCGGGCGCTTCTTGGAGTACATGTCCGCAACCTTGATCTTGTAGAAGTCGGCCACGGTTTTCTGGATGTTCTCGACGCTGATCTGGCGGTTCTGGATGGAGAGCAAGTCCTTCAGCGCATCACGCGCCAGCTGGATGTTGATCTCCTTGTGGCTGAAGCGGCTGTAAGCCAGCACCTTGCGCAGCGCGCCCTCGAGCTCGCGCACATTGGCGCGCACGTTCTTGGCGATGAAGAAGGCCACGTCCTCGGGCAGCGAGACGGCTTCGGCGTCGGCCTTCTTGATCAGGATGGCGACGCGCATCTCCAGCTCGGGCGGCTCGATGGCGACGGTGAGGCCGGCGTCAAAGCGGGAGGTCAGGCGCTCGTCGATGTCCACCAGCCCCTTCGGATACGTGTCCGAGGTCATGATGATGTGTGCCTTCTTGGCCAACAGGGCCTCGAAGGCGTTGAAGAACTCTTCCTGCGTGCGGTCCTTGCCGGCGAAGAACTGCACGTCGTCGATCAGCAGCAGGTCCAGCGAGTGGTACTTGGCCTTGAGCTCGTCGAAGGTCTTGCGCTGGTAGTTCTTGACCACGTCGGAGATGAACTGCTCGGCGTGCAGGTAGAGCACGCGGGCGTCCGGCCGGTCACGCAGCAGCGCATTGCCCACGGCATGGATCAAATGCGTCTTACCGAGGCCCACGCCGCCGTAGATGAAGAGTGGGTTGTACATCTGCCCCGGTGCCCCGGCCACGTGCAGCGCGGCGGTCCGGGCCATCTGGTTGGCCCGGCCGGCCACCAGGCTGTCGAAGGTCAGCGCGGGGTTGATGCGGTTCTTGTTTGCGGCGGGCGCCTGGCTCGGGATCTCGACCGTCGGTAGCGCGGGCGCAGTCGGCGAGAGCTGGCCCAGCAGGGCGCCTGCCGGCACCGGGCCGGCTGTGGCCGGCAGGCCGCTCGGCCCTGAAGCCGGTAAGGTGGCCGGCATGGTGGCCGACAGTTGGCCCGGGTCGCGGCTTGGGGTGGCAAGCGTCAACTCCAGCCGGGTTGGCCGGCCGGCAAGGTCGCTCAGGATCTCTTCGAGACGCGGTGCGTACTGCCGACGGATCCAATCGCGCTTGAAGTGGTTGGGCACTCGCAGCTGCACGACGAGCGGCTGGTCCGGCGCCACGGCCGCATCGGCCAAGGTGGCGGGCGGCAGGGGGCGGATCCAGGTGTTGAACTGCTGTTCGGGCAGTTCGGCAGCAAACCGTTCGCAGCCGCGTCGCCAAAGGTCGGCACCGGCCGCTTCGCCTGCGCCAAGGAGGGGGTCGCTCATTGTGGAAAACTTGTTCTTGAGCGGCCGCATTGTACGGTTGCAAGACGCCGCAAGGGGCAGGTTATCCACAGTCGATGCTCGGGGTCAACCCCCGGCAAAACCCCAGGGGGTCTGCGTGCTCTGGGCGAGGGCGCCATTGACCTGCCGCACGGTGTTTGGTGTAATCCCGGGTTTTCGCGAGCGCTGCGGGGGTCTGCCTTCGCCCGGGCTCGGGAACGAAACAGGCGCCGGGTTCGAGAGACTCCGGCCCTTCGCAACGCGGCTGGTGAGGTTCGGGGCTTCCTGGGTCTGACAAGCAGTCCGCACGGCGCCGCCAACCGCTGCGGCGTCGCTCCACCAAGGAAAACCATCATGAAGCGTACCTACCAAGGCTCCAAGACCCGCCGCGCCCGCACCCACGGCTTCCTCGTCCGCATGAAGACCCGTGGCGGCCGTGCCGTCATCGCCGCGCGCCGCGCCAAGGGCCGCAAGCGCCTGGCTGTCTGAGTCCCCACCCGGGATTCCTCGCCATGCTCGGCCGCATCGTCCGGTCGGCCGACTTTGAGCGCGTGCTGGGCCGCCCGGCATGTGCTCGCAGCGCGCTCTTCGCCGGGCATCATCTGGCCGCTGGCCCCAGCCCCTCGGCATGGGCTTTGTCCACAGATCGGGCGAAGTTGTCCACAGAGCCTGCACAGGCTGCCCACAGACTTGTGGATGAAGCTGCTGATCCGGCCCGGGCCGCAGCCCCCGCAACACCGCCCGCCCCCGTGCCCACACCTGAACCAAAGGGCGCCTGGGTGGGCGTCGTCGTTCCCAAGCGCTTTGCGCGCCGGGCAGTGACGCGCTCACTCGTCAAGCGGCAGATGCGCGTGGCCATGAGCGACCGTCAAGCCGCCTTGCCGCCTGGCCTGTGGGTGCTGCGGCTGCGCAGCCCGATTGATCGCAAGGCCTTTCCGAGTGCCGCCTCGGATGCGCTGCGCGCCGTCGTGCGGGCTGAGCTCGGGGGCCTGCTGGACCGTGCCGTGCAGCGCCTGAATGCGCAAGCCGGAGTGGTGGCATGAGCGCCACCTCGGCGGCCCCCAGGCAACCCAGCTGGGCCGCGCGGGCCTTGATGGCCGTGGTGCGCGGCTACCGGCTGATGCTGTCGCCCTGGCTGGGCGCGTCCTGCCGCTTCTATCCGAGCTGCTCGGTGTATTCGCTGGGCGCTTTGGAGCGCCACGGCGCTATGGCGGGCAGCTATTTGACGGTGCATCGACTGCTGCGCTGCCACCCGCTGTGCGCGGGCGGGCATGATCCCGTCCCTGCCGAGCCGCCTCGGCTGTTCCGCCATCTCGTCAGGGGTGGTGGTGTCTCTTCTCCTTTCTCGACGACTTCCCATGACTGATATTCGCCGTGCCGTGCTGTGGGTGGTGCTGACCATGTCCCTGCTGATGCTGTGGGACGGCTGGCAGAAGCACAACGGCCAGCCTTCGCTCTTCAGCCCCAGCAAGCCCGCCGCCACGGCGCCTTCGGCAGCGGCCTCCGGCTCGGCCGGCGTGCCTGCGCCCGCTGCAGCGGGGCTGCCTGCAGCAGGCGCTGCGTCGGCCGCGCCGGCGGCGGTGCCTGTGGTGTCGCAAAAGCTCGTGATTGAGACCGACGTGCTGCGCGTCAGCATCGACACCCTGGGTGGCGATGTGGTGCGTGCCGAACTGCCGCACTACCTCAGCACCTTCACGCCCGAGATCACGGACCAGTTGTTGCAAACCGTGGGTCTGCAGAAGAAGCCGGACTTCAAGCCCGAGCCCATCGTGCTGTTCGACGCCGCCGAGAGCTACCGCGCCCAAACCGGCCTGGTCGGCACCAAGGGCGAGCAACTGCCGACGCACCACACGCTGTTTGCCGTGGCATCCGAGGATCGCGTGCTCAAGGAAGGCGCCAACGAGCTGAGCCTGCGGCTGGAATCGGCCGAGGTCGGCGGCGTCAAGCTGATCAAGACCTATACCTTCAAGCGCGGCTCCTACGCCATTGGCGTCAAGCACGCAGTCGTCAACGCTGGGGGCGCCCCAGTGGCGCCGCAGCTCTATGTGCAGCTGGTGCGTGCAGCGGCCACGCAGGGCGGCAACGTGCCCTTTGCGCCCACCTACACGGGCCCGGCGCTGTACACCGACAAGGCCAAGTTCCACAAGCTCGAGTTCAAGGACATCGAGAAGGGCAAGCTGGACTTCGAGAAGTCCGCCAGCGACGGCTGGGTGGCCATGGTGCAGCACTACTTCACCTCGGCCTGGCTGCATGGCGGCGACGCCAAGCGCGAGTTCTTCGCCAACAAGGTGGCCGGCACTGGCGGCCCCACCTACGCGGTGGGCATGCTCTACAGCCTGCCCGAACTGGCGCCCGGCGCCAGCGCTGCGCAGGAGGACATCCTCTTTGCCGGCCCGCAGGAAGAGAACAAGCTGGCCGCCCTGGCGCCGGGCCTGGAGCTGGTGAAGGACTACGGCATCTTCTCCATCCTGTCCAAGCCGCTGTTCTGGCTGCTGGACAAGCTGCACGGCATTCTGGGCAACTGGGGCTGGGCCATCGTGGCGCTGGTCGTGCTGCTCAAGATCGCCTTCTACTGGCTCAATGCCAGCGCCTACCGCAGCATGGCCAAGATGAAGGCCGTGGCCCCGCGCATCAACGAGATGCGCGAGCGCCTCAAGGACAAGCCGCAAGAGATGCAGGCCGAGATGATGCGCATCTACAAGGAAGAGAAGGTCAACCCCGTCGGCGGTTGCCTGCCCATCTTCCTGCAGATGCCCTTCTTCATCGCGCTCTACTGGGTGCTGCTGTCCACCGTCGAGATGCGCCAGGCGCCCTGGATTGGCTGGATCACCGACCTGTCGGTGCGCGACCCCTACTTCATCCTGCCGCTGATCATGCTGGCGGCCAATCTGTTCCAGGTCTGGCTCAACCCGCCGGCGGCGGACCCCATGCAGCAGAAGATGATGTGGATCATGCCCATCGTGTTCGGCATCATGTTCTTCGCCTTCCCCTCGGGGCTGGTGCTCTACTGGGTCACCAACACCGTGCTGGGCATCGCGCAGCAGTGGCTGATCAACCGGCAGCTTGGCGTGAATTGAGTCATTGGCGTGAATCGGGCCCCCCGTGGCTGGGGGCTTCAAGTGAGGGCGCCGCTGGCATTCAATAGCGGCCATGCGGGGCAGCAACGGGCCGCCGAACAGGGTTCACGAGAGCTCCTTTTCCGACCTCCCCCGCGCCATCTACCCAGCAGGCGGCTTGCTTTGGCAAGCCGCCTTTTTTGTGGCCTCGCGCCGTCGCCCGCCGACAATCGCGCCCCATGTCTGCCGCTCTGCTAGCCCGCCACCAAGACCCCATCGCCGCCATCGCCACGGCGCCCGGGCGTGGCGCGGTGGGCATCCTGCGGATCTCGTCGCCGCAGCCGCTGGACGGTGTGATCGACGCCGTCTGCGGCCGCCGCCTGCAAGCCCGCGAGGCCACCTACCTGCCGCTGCGTGACGCAGCGGGCCAGGCCATCGACCACGGCCTGGCGCTGCACTTCCCGGCGCCGCACTCCTACACCGGCGAGCATGTGCTGGAGCTGCAGGCGCATGGCGGCCCGGTGGTGCTGCAGCTGCTGCTGGCTCGCGTCGTTGAGGCCTGCGCCGGTGCGCGCCTGGCCGAGCCGGGTGAGTTCACGCAGCGCGCCTTCCTCAACGGCAAGCTCGACCTCGCCCAGGCCGAGGCGGTGGCCGACCTGATCGACGCCAGCACCGAGGCCGCAGCCCGCAGCGCCGGCCGTGCGCTGGGCGGCGCGCTCTCCAAGGAGGTGGCGGCGCTGCGCGACCAGCTGATTCAGCTGCGCATGCTGGTCGAGGCCACGCTCGACTTCCCCGAGGAAGAAATCGACTTCCTGCAAAAGGCCGACGCCTTTGGCCGGCTTGAACGC
>CALMQC010000055.1 GCA_937871895.1 uncultured Roseateles sp.
GCCGTCTATCACGGCACCACCATCGTCTCCGTGCGGCGGCAGACGCCGACCGGCTGGCAGGTTGCGATTGGCGGCGACGGCCAGGTCACGCTGGGCAACACCATCGTCAAGAGTTCGGCGCGCAAGGTGCGCAAGCTCTACCGCGAGCAGGTGCTGGCCGGTTTTGCGGGCGCCACGGCCGACGCCTTCACGCTGTTCGAGCGCTTCGAGGCCAAGCTCGAAAAGCACCAAGGCCACCTCGTGCGCGCGGCCGTTGAGCTGACGCGCGACTGGCGCACCGACCGCGTGCTGCGCCGCCTGGAAGCCATGCTGGCTGTGGCCGACAAGACGGCCTCCCTGATCATCACCGGCAATGGCGACGTGCTGGAACCCGAGCAGGGCATCGTGGCCATCGGGTCTGGCGGTGCCTATGCGCAGGCGGCGGCCAAGGCGCTGCTGAATCACAGCGATTTGAGCGCCGCTGACATCGTGAAGCGATCGCTGGAGATCGCTGGCGAGATTTGCATCTACACCAACCAGAGCCACACGCTCGAAGTGTTGGAGTGATTTGACCGCTGCGAAACACAGCCACAGAGACACAGAGGCACAGAGAAATCCCAAGCCTCTTGAATTTCTCCGTGGCTCTGTGCCTCTGTGGCCTTGTTCCTGAGCCTTTGCGCCCACCTACCCCATGAGCAGCATGACCCCCCAGGAGATCGTCTCCGAACTCGACCGCCACATCGTCGGCCAGCAGGCTGCCAAGCGCGCCGTGGCCATTGCCATGCGCAACCGCTGGCGCCGCCAGCAAGTTGACGAGAAGCTGCGCGGCGAGATCACGCCCAAGAACATCCTGATGATCGGCCCCACCGGCGTGGGCAAGACCGAGATCGCGCGCCGCCTGGCCAAGCTCGCGGGCGCGCCCTTCATCAAGGTCGAGGCCACCAAGTTCACCGAGGTCGGCTACGTCGGCAAGGATGTGGACTCCATCGTGCGTGACCTGATCGAGATCGCCGTCAAGCAGGAGCGCGAGGCCGCCATGCGGCGCTGCCAGACCCGCGCGGAAGACGCTGCCGAGGACCGCATCCTTGACGCCTTGCTGCCTGGCTCCGATGCCGACAACGCCACCCGCCAAGCCTTTCGCAAGCGCCTGCGCGAGGGGCTGCTGAACGACAAGGACATCGAGATCGATCTCGCGGCCCCCAAGCCCAGCGTCGAGATCCTGTCACCCTTGGGCCAGCCCGGGGCGATGGAGGAAATGGGCGAGCAGCTCAAGAGCCTGTTCGGCCAGATCGGCGCCGGGCAGAAGAAGACCCGCAAGCTCAAGATCGGCGAGGCCCTGAAGCTGCTCACCGATGAAGAGGCGGCCAAGCTCATCAACGAGGAAGAAACCCGCAGCGCTGCGCTCAGCAAGGCTCAGGAAATGGGCATCGTCTTCATCGACGAGATCGACAAGGTCGCCTCGCGCCAGGAGCACGGGGGTGCCGAGGTCTCGCGCCAAGGCGTGCAGCGCGACCTGCTGCCGCTGGTCGAAGGCACGACGGTGAGCACCAAGTACGGCCCGGTCAAAACGGACCACATGCTCTTCATCGCCAGCGGCGCCTTCCACCTCGCCAAACCGAGCGACCTGATCCCCGAGCTGCAAGGCCGGCTGCCGATTCGCGTCGAGCTGGAGTCGCTGTCGGTGGCCGACTTCGAGGCCATCCTCACCGCCACCGATGCCAGCCTCGTGCGCCAGTACCAGGCGCTGCTCGCCACCGAGGGCCTCACGCTCGAATTCACCCCCGCCGCCATCCGCCGCCTGGCCGAGATTGCCTTTGAGGTCAACGAGCGGACCGAGAACATCGGCGCCCGGCGTCTGTCCACCGTGATGGAGCGGCTGCTCGACGAGGTCAGCTTCGACGCCCCTCGCCGCGGCGGCGAAACCCTGCGTCTGGATGCGACCGACGTCGATACCAAGCTCGGCGCCCTGGCGGCCAACGAGGACCTGAGCCGCTTCATTCTTTGAAGCGCCGCCAAGGGCTGGCGGCGATTGCGGCGGTCAGCCTGCGGCGCAGGTCGTCGCTTCCCGGCCGTCAGCCTGACGTTTTGCGCCACCTCGACTGACGCAAATTGTCAGAAGCCGTGGGTCAGACCCGGAATTCCGTGCCTTTTCGCACGACCGAGGGCCCGGTTGGGCCTGGCACGGCCCCTGCATCATTCAGCTCGTCCTCACCCCCACAACCCTTGTTTACGCAGGAGTCAACCATGAGCTTCAAGCAACGCGCCCAAGCGGGCTTCACCCTGATCGAACTGATGATCGTCGTCGCCATCATCGGCATCTTGGCTGCGGTGGCGATTCCGCAGTACCGTGACTACACGGCCAAGGCCAAGGCCGGCAACGCCCTGAGTTCTGTGGACATGCTCAAGACCGCCGTCGCGCTGTGCGCCCAGGAAAACTCGGGTGTCCTGACCGACTGCGATGCTGGCGCGAACGGCATCCCGGCGAACGCTGATTTCAAGGCTACCAATGAAGTCAGTGCCGTGACGGTCGCTAATGGCGTCATCCAAGCGACGGTCAAGTCCGGCATCTGCGGCACGGGCACACCGACCATTACTTGGACTCCCAACCTCGGCGAGACCTCGATCACCTGGGGCATCACCACGTCGATGGCGGTAGCTGACTGCGCTGCGGTGCGTGCGGCTGTGCTGAAGAACAGCGCGAGCTGATGTTGCCAAGCTGACTTGATTCAATCGCAGGGGGCTTCGGCCCCCTGTTTGTTTGTTGCGAGGCATCTCGCAAGGCTGGCGGGGTGATTGGCGATGGACGGGCGTGAAGCACTGGGCGACGGGCGCGCTGACTTTTGGGTGGTGGCGTTGCTTGTGGGCATTCTTGCCAGCGTGGGCTTGTTGCCACTCTGGCCCGGTAGTGACTTGCGGGCGCATGACCTGCAGCGGTTGGCTCAGTGCGTGGTGCTGCTGTTGGGTGCTGTGGTTTGCGGATTTGCTTGTCCGTCCTGGTCGCTGCGGTGGACCGGCCTTGGGTTTGGGGCTGCAGCGTTGTGGTCGGTCGCGCAGAGCGCTCACCCGGTGGTCGCAGGCCAGGAACTGGTACTGTGGCTGGGCCTGTGTGGACTCGCGGTGCTCGCTAGCCGCTGTCGCGCTGAATCCCTCTGGGTGTTCGTGATGCGGGGCTTGGTTCTCGGAGCGGGTGCCTATGCCCTGATCGTGATCGCCTTGTTGGCCGGAGCGTTGATCAATGCCGAACCCCTGCACGCGAGATCTCTGTGTCTGGGCTTTGACAACCCACGCTTTCTGAATCACTGCCAAACCGTGCTGCTGCCCTGGCTGGCCTGGTGCACGCTCAGAGACCCCCAGCGGGGCTGGCGGGTGTTGGCTGGGATGGGCGCCGCAGTCCACGTGGGGCTGGCCATCCTCTGTCTGGCTCGGGCAACAGGAGTGGCGTGGGCCGTGATGCTGCTCGTGATGCTCGTCGCTGGGCAGCGGCAACTCGCATGGCGCTTCGTGGCGTGCGTCGCGCTGGGCGTGGCCTGCGCGCTGTTGCTGTTCGACCTGCTGCCCTGGTTGTGTGGGCAGCGCTGGGCGACCTCCTTCGTGTCACCAACGGAGTTGGGGTCGGATCACTCCCGAGGGAGTCTGTGGCAGCGCGCCTGGCAGATGTTTGTGAATTCGCCGTGGCACGGTGTCGGTCCGATGCACTACGCCGCTGAGGTGAAAGGCAAGGCGGCGCACCCGCACAACATCTATCTGCAGATGCTGGCCGAGTTGGGCGGGCCTGCGGTGTTGCTCGGCCTGGCCTGGGTGGTGCGGACCTTGGCCCATGGCTGGCGTAGCCTGTGGGCGTACAGCCTGGTGGCTGGGCAGCTTGTGCCGGCGTTCGCGGCGGTTGTCGCGGCACTGGTGGACGGGAGTTTCTCCGGGAACTTTGTCATGCCCCTGTCGCAACTGCTGATTGCGGTGTCCTTCGGTGCCTTGCTCTCGGGCCTGGCCGAGGCATCGAGTCCGGTGGCCAGATCAACTGGTCGGAGCGCCGCCTGGCACTTTTTCGCTGTTGCTTTGGTGGCGTCCCAAGGCTGGCTGCTTATCCGGGCGGCTGAGCAGGTGCAACGTGACCCTCCGCGCCTGAGGGTCGAGAGCCCCCAGCCCTTGATCGACAACACCATGCGCCCCCGCTTCTGGCTCAATGGTTGGATTTAGTGGCGCTCAGCAGCGCCCGGGCCGCTCAACCGATCGGAGATGATTCGCGCCCATGTCTTTCCGTGAAGCTGGCCCGCGGCCACCACTCCCTTTTGCGCTGGCCCTGGCCGTGGCACTGCCCACGCTGCTGGCCTACAACCTCACCCCCGCTGCCACGCTCTTCAACGAGTTGCTGTCGTTGCTGGGCTGGGGCGCGGTGTTGCTGTTCGGGGCCTCGGCCCTGCTGGCGCAGGGTGAGCGCAGTCGCGTGCAGCTGGAGCCGCTGATCGGGGGGCTCGTGTTGCTGGCGGTGGCGCCCTGGGTGTCGGTCGCGTTCCGTGGGTTGCCTCTCTCCCTGGGCGTGGGGCCGGGCGTGGTACTGGCGGTTGGGGTGGCGGTCGTGGTGCTTGCACGTGGCTTGGCGGGGGCGCAGCGGGCGCTGGCGGTTGAGGGTCTGTGCTGGGGCCTGCTGGTGGCGGGCCTGCTGAGCGTGGGGGTGTCGCTGGTGCAGGTGTTCTGGCCAGCGGTGGCCGATGGCGTCTGGATCGCACGATCGGGCCTGGCGGGGCGGGCGATTGGCAACTTGCGGCAGCCCAATCACTTGGCGAGCCTCCTGATGTGGTCCTCGGGCGCGGCCGTGTGGTTGGCGGGGCGGCATGAGCTCGTGCGGCGTGCGCTGCCGGGGCTCTTGCTGGCCTTGGTGTTCGCCGTGGTGCTGAGTGCCTCGCGCACCGGCTATGTAGGCGTTGCCTTGCTGGCGCTGTGGGGCTTGCTGGACCGGAGCTTGGCGAAGTCCGTGCGGGCGAGTCTGCTGGCCACGCCAGTGATGATGGCGGCCGGCTGGGGCCTGCTCGCGCTGTGGTCGGCCGGTGGGCAGCATGCGTTTGGCGCGGCGGCGCGGCTGGCGGAAGGCGCCGGGTCGCCTTCGCGCATGGCCATCTTGCGTGATGCGCTGGAGCTGGTGCGTGCCAACCCGTGGTTTGGCGTGGGCTGGGGCGAGTTCAACGTTGCATGGAGCCTGACGCCCTTCCCACACCGGCACACGGCCTTCTTCGATCACACGCACAACCTGCCGCTGCAATTGATCGTGGAGCTCGGTCTGCCGTGGGCCTTGGCGGTGCTGGGCTTGCTGCTGTGGAGCGGCTGGCGGCTGCTGGTGAGCGCCCTGCGAGCCGACAC